>NZ_JAZHLJ010000056.1:1779-26449 GCF_036549495.1 Aurantimonas sp. C2-5-R2 | reverse complement strand
CACGTCATTGCTTGGTCAACTTGGCGACGCGCCCACCAAGCCGCAGCTCGACAAGCGCATCTCAGATCCAAAGAGCAACTGTAATGCTAAGGCGTAACAGGCTCGGAAGCAGCCTTTTGAAACTAGCCGCATGGTCTGGGCCGTTCGGTGTCAGCCGGACGCGGTCAGTTCCGGCAGGAGACCGGGGGGCAGTTCGCGAAGCGGCGCCGGAACGTCGCACGTCTTGATGTCCGCCTTGCAGAGATCGGCAATCACGCAAGCCTCGCAGTCGGGCTTGCGGGCCTTGCAGACATAGCGCCCGTGCAGGATCAGCCAATGATGCGCGTGGCGGAGATACGCTTGCGGGATGACCTTCAAGAGCCCCGCCTCCACCGCCTCCGGCGTCTTGCCGGGCGCCAGCTTCAACCGGTTGCCGAGCCGCAATATGTGGGTATCGACGGCGAGCGTCTCCTCGCCGAAGGCGGAGTTGAGCACCACACTGGCGGTCTTGCGGCCGACGCCCGGCAGCGCTTCGAGCCCGGCGCGATCGCGCGGCACGTCGCCGCCATGCTGTTCCACCAAGGTCCGGGCCAGCGCCGCGACGTTCCTGGCCTTGTTGCGATAAAGCCCGATCGTGCGGATATGCTCGCGGATCGCCTCCTCGCCGAGGGCGGCCATCTTTTGCGGCGTGTCGGCGATCTTGAAGAGCTCGCGGGTCGCCTTGTTGACCCCGACATCGGTCGCCTGGGCCGATAGCACGACGGCGACGAGAAGGGTGAACGGGTTGGAATGTTCGAGTTCCCCCTTCGGCTCCGGCCGCTGCACGGCGAAGCGGCGGAAGATCTCGGCGATCTCGGCGCGCGTATAGGGAATCCGCGGCCGCCGGGCGGGCGGACGCTGCGCGGATCCCCCTTGAGACGATGCGCCGCTGCTCTTGCGCTTGACCAATTGGAGAGGGGAGACGATCTTTTCTGCCATGTCGGTCCTATAGCGATGCGAGAGCATGGGTGACAATTCCACGGTGAACCGAACCAGCGACCAGGCGGCCGACCGGCCGATCTTCCAGGCTCTGCTCGTGCCCTATCGCTCGCTCGGCCCTCGCGGCTTCACGGTCGTGATGGCCTTCGTCGCTCTGGTGAGTCTGGCGACCAGTCTCGGCTTTCTCGCCAAGGGCGCATGGCCGGTCGTCGGCTTTTTTGGTCTCGACGTCCTGCTGGTCTGGTGGGCCTTTCGCGCCAGCTTCCGCTCGGCAAAGGCGCGCGAGGAGGTGTCGCTGTCGCGCACGGATCTGGCGATCCGCAAGATTTCGCCGCGCGGCGTCGTGCGCGAGGCCCATCACAATCCGTTCTGGGCGCGGTTCCATGTCGCCCGGCACGAGGAAATCGGCATCACCCGCATGAGCGTCGATTCCCGGAACGCGTCCACCGAAATCGGCGGCTTCCTCAATCCCGACGACCGCGAGAGTTTCGCCCGCGAATTCCATCGCGCGCTGTTGACGGCGAAAGGTCGCTGAGAACGGGACTTGGCTCGAAAATCGGGTGGCGAGTAGAGCGTGACCGTGATCTGACGGCAAGCGAAGGAGACCACACCATGCTTTCCATCGATGTCACGTCGGCCCAGCCCGCCGCCGTCCGGCATGCGCCCATGCCCGCCTCCACCGGCCTGTGCGACTACGACACCGTCCGCAGGACGATCGAGTTCATCTCGACCGAATATCGCCACCAGCCGAGCCTTGCCGCGATCGCCGGGGCGCTCGGCAGCGACGAAGAGGCGCTGTCGGCGGTGTTCAAACGCTGGTCGGGGCTGACCCCGAAAGCGTTTCTGCAGGCCGTCACCATCGACCACGCCCGCCGCCTGCTCGGCGACGGCGCCACGTTGTTCGACGCCGCCTTCGAGGTGGGCATGTCCGGCCCGTCCCGCCTGCATGACCTCTTCGTCAAGCACGAGGCGCTGTCGCCGGGCGCCTACAAGGCGAAGGGCGAGGGGGTCGCGCTCGACTACGGCTTTCATCCGACGCCCTTCGGCCTGTCGCTGGTCATCGCCACCGAACGGGGGCTCGCGGGCGTCGCCTTTGCCGAGCCGGGCGCGGCGGGCGAGGCCGAAGCGCTCGACGACATGCGCCGTCGCTGGCCGAAGGCATCGTTCCGGCGTGACCAGGATGCGACCGCGCCGCTGGCCGCCCGCATCTTCGAGCCGTCCAACTGGCGCGCCGACCGGCCGCTCCGGGTCGTCATGATCGGCACGGATTTCGAAATCCGCGTCTGGGAGGCGCTGCTGGACATTCCGGTTGGCGAAGCATCGACCTATTCGACCGTGGCGGAGCGGATCGGCGCGCCGAAGGCCGCCCGCGCCGTCGGGGCGGCGGTCGGCCGCAACCCAATCTCGTTTGTGGTGCCCTGCCACCGGGTGGTTGGCAAATCCGGCGCGCTCACCGGCTATCACTGGGGCATCACTCGCAAGCGGGCCATGCTCGGCTGGGAATGCGGGCTGTTGGCGCGGGATTGAAGGCGTCTCCGGCTCCACGGACGCGGCCGAGGGATGATGACCGCGCCAGCCGAACCGCGCGATCCATCCGTCAGATTTTGCCGTCGAGGCCCATCTGATAATATTTGTGGACGATCTTGTCCTGGTTCTCCAGCAGCCAGTCGATCGACGGTTCGTTCGTCATCGCCTTGCGGATCGCTTCCTTCATCCCCTTGCGGTGGATGTCGAAGAGCACCTTGTGGTCGAGATCCTTGATATCGACGATCGTCGGAGCCAGCCAGACCGAGCAGATGATGCCGAGATCGTTGACCTGATCCTTGGGCAGGATGCCCTCGCGCACGGCGTCGAGCACGCCGTTGGCGATGGCGAACTGTACCGTGCCCATCAGGATCGAGGTGTATCGCGAATCCTTCACCGTCACCTTCGACACGCAAAGTGTGACCGGGCGAACCATGATGTCGGTATTGAGCAGCGCGAAAACGCGGCTGTGGCCCTTGACCTGATCGCCGGTGAGCGTGGCGAGGGCCGTTCCGACCGGGCCGTCGAGCGCCCCGATGACGACTTCCGGCTCGGCGGCTGTTCCGGGAGGGCCGCCGGCGACAAGGGCTTCGCCGGTGCGCAGGACGATACGGTCGGTCATGATCTCATACTCTCGCTGGTTCAGGCGCCCACCGCGCCCTAGCAGCTTCGGGTGCCGCGCTCAAATCCGCGGAGCACGGCAACCGCCGCAATCGACCTGGTCCTAATCGGTGAGGACGGTTTTCTCCGCCACGGTGGAATCGGCGTTGAGGCGGTAGACGATCGGCACACCGGTCGCGATCTCCTGGCCGACGATCTGCTCGCCGGAGAGACCGTCCAGCGCCATGATCAGAGAGCGCAGCGAATTGCCGTGCGCGGCGACCAGCACCGTGCCGCCGGCGAGCACCTTCGGCAGGATATCGTGGATGTAATAGGGCCAAACCCGCGCGCCGGTGTCCTTCAGACTCTCGCCGCCCGGAGGCGGGGTGTCGTAGGAGCGGCGCCAAACATGGACCTGCTCCTCGCCCCATTTCTTCCGCGCGTCGTCCTTGTTCAGGCCGGACAGATCGCCGTAGTCGCGTTCGTTGAGGGCGACGTCGCGGATGGTCTCCAGCCCCGTCTGGCCGAGTTCCTCCAGCATCAGCGTCAGCGTGCGCTGGGCGCGCGACAATTCGCTGGTGAAGGCGATGTCGAAGGTGAAGCCACCCGCCTTCAGTCGGCGACCCGCGTCCTTGGCTTCCTCGACACCCTTGTCCGTCAGGCCGGGGTCCTTCCAGCCGGTGAAGAGGTTCTTCAAATTCCATTCGCTCTGGCCGTGGCGGACGAGGACGAGGGTTCGGGACATGGGAGAGCCTTTGTTCGCAAGGGATGGAGGAAGATTGCGGGTCCGACGTTCTAGTCGGCGAGCCCGAGGACGTCGCGCATGGAGTAAAGCCCGGGCGCCTGATCCTTGGCCCAGAGGGCGCCCCGAACGGCGCCGCGCGCGAAGATCGCCCGGTCTGCCGCAAGATGGGAGAGCTGGATGCGTTCGCCCTCGCCGGCCAGGATCACCGTATGGTCGCCGACGACCGAGCCGCCGCGCAGCGTGGCAAAACCGATGGTGCCCGCCTCGCGTGGCCCGGTATGGCCGTCGCGAACCCGCACACTGTTGTCCGCGAGCTTGACGTTGCGCCCCTTGGCGGCGGCTTCGCCGAGAAGCAGGGCCGTGCCGGAGGGGGCGTCGACCTTGTGCTTGTGATGCATTTCGAGGATCTCGATGTCGAATGTGTCCGGTCCGAGGGCGCGCGCGGCCTTTTCGACGAGACCGGCGAGGAGGTTGACGCCGAGGCTCATATTGCCGGATTTGACGATGCGCGCCGTCTTCGCCGCTGCGGCGATTTCGGCTTCTTCCGCGGTTGAAAACCCGGTCGTGCCGATGACGTGGACCAGCCCGCGCTTGGCGGCGAGAGCGGCAAAGCCCGTCGAGGCGGCCGGCACGGTGAAGTCGATGATGCCGTCGGCGCCGTCGAGCGCGGTGTTGACGTCGTCGCTGATCGTCACGCCGAGATGTCCGGCGCCGGCAAGCGTTCCCGCGTCATTGCCGAGTCCCGGCGAGCCGGAATGTTCGAGCGCGGCGTGCAGCCTGGCGCCATCCGTTTCCATGATGATTTGGACGAGGGTTCGGCCCATGCGGCCGGCGGCGCCGAGGACGACCAGTTTCGTTTCGCTCATCTCAACTCCGAATTCCTTGTGCGGCGCATTGGATCGTCAGGCGCGCATCGTGTCGGCGATCGCCTCGGCATGGGGGCGGTCGGCATGCGTCTGGAGACCGTAGAAGCGGGCATAATGTCCATCCGGGCGTCCGACAAGTTCGCCATGGGTGCCGCGCTCGACGATCTCGCCGCCGTCGATGACCAGGATCTGGTCGGCGTTGACGATCGTCGACAGCCGGTGAGCGACGACCAGCACCGTGCGGTTGCGCATCGCCTGTTCGAGCGCCGTCTGGACCAGCGTCTCGGATCGGGTGTCGAGCGCCGAGGTCGCTTCGTCGAGAAGCAGGATCGGGGCGTTGCGCACCAGGGCGCGGGCGATCGACAGGCGTTGGCGCTGGCCGCCGGAGAGGGAGACGCCGTTTTCCCCGAGCGGCGTGTCGTAGCCTTTCTGCTGAGCGATAATGAATTCCTCGGCCTGGGCAAGCCGCGCCGCTTCGTCGATCTCCGCGTCGCTCGCGTCGGGGCGCCCGAGGCGGATGTTCTCGCGGATCGTGCCCTCGAAGAGATACGGCGTTTGCGGCACATAGGCGATTTTCGATCGCAGCGAGCTTTTGGTGATGTTTCGGATGTCCTGTCCGTCGATCAGGATACGGCCTTGCTCCACGTCGTAGAAGCGCTGCAACAGGGCGATGATGGTGGATTTGCCACCGCCCGACGCGCCGATCAGCGCCGTCGTCTTGCCGGCCGGCGCGGTAAAACTCAGGCCGCGCAACACCGGCTCGTTGCTGTGATAGGCGAAACCGACATCCTTAAAGACGATTTCGCCCTTCTCGACCACAAGGCCTTGGGCGTCGGCCGGGTCGGCCTGGCGCGGTTCGAGGTCGAGGATCTCGTAGATCATCTGCGCGTTGACGAGGGCGCGTTCGAGCTGGACCTGCAGCTTGGCGAGGCGGCGCGCCGGGTCGTAGGCGAGGAGAAGCGCAGTGATGAACGCGAACATCGCGCCGGGCGAATAACCGTAGGTGATAGCGCGGTAGCCGGAATAGGCGATGACGCCGGCGATGGCGATGCCGGCGACCACCTCGGTCACCGGCGTGGTCCGCTCGGTGATGACGGCGATCCGGTTGGAGCGCTCTTCCGCCGCCAGGATCAGATGTTCGATCCTCTCGCGCAGCGGCTTTTCCATGGTGAAGGCCTTGACCACGGTGATGCCCTGGGCGGCCTCCTGCATGGAGCCGAGTACGCGTGCGTTGAGGTCGATCGACTGGCGCGTCGCGACACGCAGCTTGCGTGCCAGCCCGGCGATCATCAGGGCGATGGGTGGGCCGGCGAGCAGGGCGATCAGCGACAGCAGCGGGTCCTGATAGACCATCACGAAGACCAGAAAGACCAGGGTCAGCAGATCGCGGGCGATCGAGGTGACGGTGAGGTTCAGCGTGTCGCGAATGCCGGCGACGTTCTGGTTGATGCGCGCGGCCAGATGCGCCGAGCGGTTCTCGCCGAAGAAATCGACGGACAGGTCGAGGAGATGAGCGAACAGCCGCCGCTGATAGCGCGCGACGATGTTGTTGCCGATCCGCGCCAGGATGACGCCCTGACCGTACGTCGCCAGACCGCGGATGGTGAATGCCAGGAAGATCACGATCGGCAGCGTGACGATCGCCGCGCGGTTCTGCAGGACGAAGATCTCATCGATCACGCTGCGCATGATCCAGGCGAGAAAGGCGGTGGACGCCGCGACGAGAACCAGACAGACGATGGCGATCGCGTACTGGCGCAGGAACAGCCGGCCGTTCTCTTCGATGATCCGCTTGAGCAGACCGGTAACCAGGCCGCGCTCGGTCGGTTTCGTCAGGGAGATCTTCGTGGTCGTCACGCCGGCGGCCGGCCCCGCTGTCTGTCGTTTCGTGATGGCTGCCCGGTCCTATAGAGCGCCAATGGTCCGATGCCTATCCGCGCACGGTGCAAGCAGCGGACGCAAGAGGTCAGTGAGACAATAATATCGCGCCGGTCGAATGCGGGAAAGCGACGTCAGTGCCGTCCCTGCCAGGCATGCGGCACATGCACCGGCCAGCGCCACGGCAGGATGGCGACGATATCGAAGCGCAGCGACAGGCGTGCGTGGTCGCGCTGCCGGGCGAGCCACAGATCGGCCGCCGCCTCGATCCGCCGCTGAGCCTCAGGCCCGACGGCGTCCATCGCCTCCGTCAATGTTCGCCTGACTTTGACCTCGACGATGGCGACGAGATCGCCGCGCCGCGCGATGAGATCGATTTCGCCGCGTTTGGTGCGATGGCGCACGGCGAGGATGCGATAGCCCGTGAGGCGCAGAGCCCACGCCGCGAGCCGCTCGCCGCGATGCCCCTTGCGAAAGCCCCGGCGCCGCTTTTCGGACGCCCCGGTCGGCGCTTTCACCGGCCATCCTTGAGGGTGAGCGCGCGTTGGTAGAGCTCGCGCCGGGGAAGGCCGGTGAGCCGGGCCGCCTCCTGCGCCGCCCTGGTCGGCTTCATCTCGGCCAGAAGCCCCAGGAGGATCGTGTCCGCGTCATCGCTCGTGGCGGCCGCCTCCGCGTCCGGCGGGGCGACGCAGACGACGATCTCGCCGCGGACCCGTTCCATAGCGGCGAATTCCACGGCCAATTCGGCCAGTGTGCCGCGATAGATCGTCTCGAAGGTCTTGGTCAGTTCGCGGCACACCGCGGCCTGCCGCGCGCCTAAAACCTCGGCCATGGCGGCGAGGCTGTCGGCGATACGATGCGGGGCTTCGAAGAAGACCAACGTGCCCGGAACCCGCGCGAGGTCCTGCAGCCGTGCGGCGCGCGCCTGTTCCTTCTGCGGCGGAAAGCCGGCGAAGAAGAAGGCGTCGGACGGTAATCCGGAGGCCAGCAGCGCGGCGAGCGCCGCCGAGGCGCCGGGGATCGGGATGACTGCAATGTTGCGTTCGATCGCCTCCCGGACGAGTCGGTAGCCAGGGTCCGAGACGAGGGGCGTGCCGGCATCGGAAACCACCGCGACCGACAGGCCCGCTTCGAGGTCGGCGAGGAGCGCCGCGCCGGCATTCTCGGCATTGTGCTCGTGATAGGCAAACATCCGCCGCCCGATGCCGAACCGGGCCAGGAGCTTCGCCGTGACGCGGGTGTCCTCGCAGGCGAGCCGGTCGGCCCCGGCGATGATCTCCAGCGCCCTGAGCGTGATGTCGCCGAGATTGCCGATCGGAGTGGCAACGAGATAAAGGCCCGGCTCGGGTCGCGGCGCCGTCCGTTCGACGTCATGGATGCGGTAGCGGCGGCTTGATGTGTCCGTCATTCAGGGACAGACCGCGATCCGGCGGTTTGGCGTTCGCTCAATCCGGGGTGTCCTCATATCGCTGTCCCGCGTAAAGTATTCGCAGGATAACCAAATGGTCGTCTTCGACCCGATAGGCGACCTGCACCCGGCGCTCGAACGAATAGGACCGAATCTCGGGGGCAATATCGGGTCTGGCACGGCCCTTTTCAGGAAACTCCGCCAGCTTTTGGCAAAATCCCTCGACTCGATCGAGGAAGCGAACCGCATTGGCCGGGCTGTCTTTTGCGATGAACTCGCCGATCGCATCGAGATCGCGTTCGGCATGAGGATCGAACCGGACGTCAAGTGGCATCACGTCCAGGCTTCGCTCCGCCGACATACTTCGCGCGCAATCGGTCGAACATTTCGCCTGCCGGTATCGATGGCTGCGGGTCGGCGAGTGCGGAAAGAACCTTCTTTCGCATCATCTCGTCGAGCGAAGCCTCTTCCCGCTCCAGCGCGCGCAAACCTGCCCTGACCACTTCGCTCGCGTCTCGGAATTCGCCTGTGCGAAGCTTGGCATCGACGATCGCCTGGTCCTCGCCCAACACGATCGTGAAGGAATTCGGGTGTTGCATGGCAAGAACTCCATCGACGCGGCAAAACGAATTTTAGCTGGCGACATCCCTCAAGTCGAGCTTCAGCCAATTCACAAGTCGTCACTCTTGGTTCTCACGCCAGATCGGCGACCACCGCGTCGAGGACGAGCATACCCGCCGGCGTCGCCCGGATGCGGTCGGGTCCGAGCCGCTCGACCATGCCGTGGGCGCGCAGGTCGGCCTCGCTGTTTGCGTCGATGTCGCGGCCGCTCAGCCGGCGCCAACGAGCCAGATCGATACCCTCGGTGAGCCGCAGCCCCATCAAGAGCAACTCGTCCGCCTCCTCGTCCGGTGCCAGCAAATCGTCGACGACGGCGCCGCTGTCCCATGACTCGACCATCTTCAGCCAGGTTTCCGGCAGCGGCTCGTTGGAGATCGCGTGGCGACCGTCCTCGCCCATCAGGCGCCCATGGGCGCCGGGTCCGACGCCAGCGTAAAGGCCGTAGCGCCAATAGGTCAGATTGTGACGGGATTCGGCGCCCGGCACCGCATGGTTCGAGATTTCGTAGGCCGGCAGGCCGCGCGCCGCGGTCAGACGCTGGGTCGCCTCGTAGAGTTCGGCCGACAATTCGCCGTCCGGAACCTTCAGCTTGCCGGATTTGTGCAGCGCGAAAAACGGCGTGCCCTCCTCGATCGTCAATTGGTAGAGCGACAAATGATCGGCGGCGAGATCGAGCGCACGGGTCAGTTCCGCCTCCCAGGCGTCGACGGTCTGGTCGGGTCGGGCATAGATCAGGTCGAAGGACAGACGCGGGAAGATCTCGCGCGCCAGGCCGATGGCGTGCAGTGCCTGCTCCACGTCATGCAGGCGGCCGAGCAGCTTCAGGTCGCGGTCGTTCAGCGCCTGGACGCCGAGCGATACCCGGTTGACGCCGGCCGCCCGGTAGCCGCGGAAACGCTCGGCCTCGACGCTCGACGGGTTGGCCTCCAGGGTGATCTCGGCGCCGTTCGCGATGGTCCAGTTGGCGGCGACGGCGTCGAGGACCCGCGCGACCGTCGCCGGTTCCATCAGCGAGGGGGTGCCGCCGCCGAGGAAGATCGAGGTGACGGTTTGGCCGGCCGAGCGCCGTGCGGCGTCGGTCAGTTCCCGCTCGAAGGCCGCCGCGTAACGGGCCTGGTCGATCGGCCTGTGGCGAACATGGCTGTTGAAGTCGCAATAGGGGCATTTGGCCGCGCAGAACGGCCAATGCACATAGACGCCGAAGCCGGGCTCGCGAGGCGCCGGATCGAAGGCGAGGATGTCGCCGGTTGGGCGGCTCTGCTCCGTCATTCGACTCCGAGCGCGTCGCGCGCGAATTTCTGGAACGCCCGTGCCCGGTGCGAGAGCGCCGTTGGCTGGCCGGGTTTCCAGGCATGTTTTTCCAGCGACATCATCTCGCCGAAGGTACGGTCCTGGCCCTCAGGAAGAAAGATCGGATCGTAGCCGAAGCCGAGCGTGCCGCGCGGTGGCCAGACAATGGTGCCGTCCACTTCGCCGCGGAACAAATGCGTCTTGCCGGACGGTCGCGCCAGACAGAGGACCGCGACGAACCGCGCCCGACGCTTGTCGGGCGTCGTTGCCCCGGCGGCCTGCAGCTTTTCCTCGACATTGCGCATCGCCATGGCGAAATCCCGCTCCGGTCCACCCCAGCGTGCCGAATAGATGCCGGGATCGCCCCCGAGCGCGTCGACGACGAGGCCCGAATCGTCCGAAAGCGACGCAACGCCTGTTGCCCGCATAGCTGCCAGCGCCTTTATCTCGGCGTTTGCCTCGAATGTGGTGCCGGTTTCTTCCGGATCGTCGAGGTTCTGGTCCTTCGCCGACGTCACATCGAAGCCCAAGGGCTCCAGCAGTTCGCGGAACTCCCAGATCTTGCCGACATTGTGGCTGGCGACGAGAAGCGGCCCGTCATTCGGGTCGATCAGTTTCACCGGGCGGCCTCGAGCACCGCGCGCTGCATCGCCACGAGGTCGCCGATGCCGTTGCGGGCCAGTCCCAGAAGGGCCGTGAACTCGGCCTCCGAAAACGGCGTGCCCTCGGCCGTGCCCTGGATCTCGACGATGCCGCCGGTGCCGGTCATGACGAAATTGGCGTCGGTCTCGGCGGCCGAATCCTCCAGATAGTCGAGGTCGAGCACCGGCGTGCCCTTGTAGATGCCGCAGGAGATCGCCGCGACATGATCCGTCAGTACCTTCTCGCGCTTGACCATCGAGCGGGCCTCCATCCAGCCGAGACAGTCGGCGAGCGCGACGAAGCCGCCGGTGATCGCCGCCGTGCGCGTGCCGCCGTCGGCCTGGATGACGTCGCAATCGACGGTAATCGACCGTTCGCCAAGCGCTTGCAGATCGACGACCGCGCGCAGCGAGCGCCCGATCAGGCGCTGGATCTCCTGGGTGCGGCCGGACTGCTTGCCGCTGGCGGCCTCGCGGCGCATGCGCTCGCCCGTGGCGCGCGGCAGCATGCCGTATTCGGCGGTCACCCAGCCCTTGCCGGAGTTCTTCAGCCAGCCGGGCACCCGCTCTTCCAGGCTCGCGGTGCACAGAACATGGGTGTCGCCGAACTTGACGAGACAGGAGCCTTCCGCGTGGCGTGAAAAATCGCGCTCGAGGCTGACGGGCCTCAACTGGTCGCCGGCGCGTTTCGATGGGCGCATGATGCCGTCCTGAATAATAGTCTTTGAAAGAAGGCGAATAACCGCCACGGGTTGCGTTGGGCTTGTACCGGCCATGCGGCGAGGCGGCAAGCCGGGCTCGTCGAGAGCACGGCATTGCGGCTTGGCTCCGCCGGCCGGGACACCTATAGTCAGATCGTGCCCGAAGCGAACACCCAATCATGACCGAATTCCGCTTGCCAGTCAGCGACTTGGTCGCCGCAACCCCACTGGGTCTCGACGAGCGGACGCGTGACATCTTCCGGCTGATCGTCGAGAGCTATCTGGATATCGGCGAGCCGGTCGGCTCGCGCATGTTGTCGAAGCTCTTGAGCAACGCGCTGTCGCCGGCCTCGATCCGCAACGTCATGAGCGATCTGGAAGCGCTCGGCCTCATCTACGCCCCGCATGTCAGCGCCGGGCGGCTGCCGACCGAGCTCGGCCTGCGGTTTTTCGTCGACGCGTTTCTGGAGGTCGGCGATCTCGGCGCCTCCGAGCGTGAGGAGATCGAGGAAAAGGTGCGGCTGTCGGGCGACGGAAGGCCCTTCGATTCGCTGTTGACCGAGGCGAGCAATCTCTTGTCCGGCCTGTCGCGCGGCGCCGGCATCGTGCTGACCGCCAAATCCGACCTGCGGCTGAAACATATCGAGTTCATCCGGCTGGAGCCGACCAAGGCGCTGGCGGTGCTCGTCGGCGCCAATGGCGAAGTCGAGAACCGCATCCTCGACCTTCCGGCCGGGATCACCGCCTCGCAGCTCATCGAGGCCGGCAATTTCCTCAACGCCCATGTGGTCGGGCGCACGCTCGGCGAGGCTAGCGAGCGCATCGCCCGGCTGAAGGACGAGACGGCGAACGCCCTCGACGTCCTGTCGCGCGAGCTCGTCGACAAGGGCCTCGCCGTCTGGTCCGGCGCCTCCGCCGACCAGCCGGCGCGGCTGATCGTGCGTGGTCGGGCCAATCTTCTGGAAAACGTCACGGCGGCCGAGGATCTGGACCGCCTGCGCCTGTTGTTCGACGATCTGGAAACCAAGAGTGGTATCATCGAGCTGCTCGGCCTCGCCGAAACCGGCAATGGCGTGCGCATCTTCATCGGCTCGGAGAACAAGCTGTTCTCGCTGTCCGGTTCCTCGCTGGTGGTCGCGCCCTACAGGGGTGGCACGGAAAACGTCATCGGCGCGGTCGGCGTCATCGGCCCGACCCGGCTCAACTACAAGCGCATCGTGCCGATGGTCGACTATACCGCGCGTATCGTCTCCCGACTGCTCGCCAAGGGCTCTGCCGCGCGCGAGGCTTGATTTCTGCGCCCGTCAATTCGATATGCGGCCTCGATAATGATTTTCCGCCGCAATCCGCGCTCGCCCTCCCACGAGCCGAAGAGAAGCGTGTTGCGGCGCGCGACTGAGATGAGGTGAAGGACGGATGGCAAGCGAGAAAGACAGGCGCACTCAGGGTGTCTACCGCAGCGAGGCGGCGGAAGCGGCGGCGGCCGACAGAGCGGCGATGGCGGAAGCCGAGCGCGCCGCGGCCAACGCCAACGCCGATGACGAGTTCGCCGCGGATGCCGCGAGCGGCTTTGCCGATGCGGATGCGGCGGCCGACGCCGATGCCGCCCGCATCGCCGATCTCGAGGCCGAGAATGCCGACGTCAAGGATCGCCTGCTGCGGCTCGCCGCCGACATGGAAAATCTGCGCCGGCGCACCGAGCGCGAGATCAAGGACGCGCGCACCTATGCCGTGACCAGCTTTGCCCGCGAGATGCTGTCGGTCGCCGACAATCTGCGCCGCGCCATCGAGGCGGTGCCGGCCGAGGCCAAGGAACACGGCGACGATGGCCTTAACGCGTTGATCGACGGCATCGAGGTGACCGAACGCGGGCTGCTCGGCACATTGGAAAAGCATGGCGTGAAGAAGCTCGATCCCGAGGGCCAGCGCTTCGATCCGCATTTCCATCAGGCGATGTTCGAGGTGCCGAACCCGGAGGTTCCCGACAACACCGTCGTCCAGGTGGTGCAGGCGGGCTATGCGATCGGCGACCGGGTGCTGCGGCCGGCAATGGTCGGCGTCGCCAAGGGCGGGCCGAAGCAGGGCCAGCCGAAGCCGGAGGAGACGACCGAGGCCGGCACCACCGGCGACGCGGCGTAATCAGCCCGGCTTCAAAACACCGGCGGCGTTTTGCCGGCCGCGCGATAGGCTGCGGTCAGCGTGTTGGCCATCAGCATGGCGATGGTCATCGGCCCGACGCCGCCCGGCACCGGCGTGACCGCCGCGGCCTTTTCGGCGACTGAGGCATAGGCGACGTCGCCGACGAGGCGCGTCTTCGGCTTGCCGTCGTCACTGAGGCCCTTTTCCGGCGCGGCGATCCGGTTGATGCCGACGTCGATGACGACGGCGCCCGCCTTCACATAATCGCCGGTGATCATTTCGGGCCGCCCGACGGCCGCGACCAGGATGTCGGCGCCCCGGCAGACGGCGGCTAAATCGGCCGTGCGCGAATGGGCGATGGTCACCGTCGCGTTGGCGGCCAGCAGCAGCTGCGCCATCGGCTTGCCGACGATGTTGGAGCGGCCGACGACGACGGCCGTCTTGCCCGACAGATCGTCGCCGAGGACGTCGCGGATCAGGATCATCGAGCCGGCCGGCGTGCAGGGCACGAAGGCCGTGTCGAGGGCGCCGGTCGAGAGGCGGCCGACATTGACGAGGCCGAAGCCGTCGACATCCTTGTCCGGCGCGATCGCCTGGATCACCTTGGCCTCGTCGATCTGATCGGGGAGCGGCAACTGCACCAGAATGCCGTGGATGGTCGGGTCGGCGTTGAGCTCGCGGATCTTGCCGAGCAGCGCGGCTTCGCCGGTCTCGGCGCCCAGCACATGCTTGACCGACTTGAAGCCGCAGTCCTTGGCCGTCCGCGCCTTGGAGCCGACATAGACCTGGCTGGCCGGGTCCTCGCCGACGATGACGACGGCCAGCCCCGGCTGCATGCCGGTCTCGGTGGTGAGTGCGTCGGCCGCGCGCTTTACCTCCTCGATGATCCGCGCCGCGCGCGCCTTGCCGTCGATCCGCTGTGCCGTCATGTCTGCCATTCCCCCAAATGCCGGTGCCGACAGGGTTCTTAGGGCAGATCAAGGGTGTGGGGAAAGGGGGTGGGGAAGCGGCGATCGCCATCACCCCATGTGCGCGGCGATCGCCCGGCCGGCGGCGACGCCCGAGGACCAGGCCCACTGGAAATTGTAGCCGCCGAGCCAGCCGGTCACGTCGACGGCTTCGCCGATGGCGTAGAGGCCCGGAACCCGGCGCGCCGCCATGGTTTTGGAGGAGAGGTCCGCCGTGTCGATCCCGCCCGCCGTCACTTCGGCCTTGGCAAAGCCTTCGGTTCCCGTCGGGCGGAAGGTCAGCCGCGTCAGGGTTTCGGCCGCGTGATCGAGCTCGGCATCCGCGATATTGCCGAGCTCCCTGGCGATGTCGATGCGGGCGGCGAGGGCCTCGGCCAGCCGGTTCGGAAGCCGCTCGGCCAGAGCCGCTTTCATATGCGCGCGCGGCATCCGCCGTTTGGCGGCGCGCAGCATCTCGGCGGCGTCCGCGACCAGGGTGAGCGCGATGCTCTCTCCGGGTTTCCAGTAGGATGAGATCTGCAGGATGGCCGGCCCGGAAAGCCCTTTGTGCGTGAACAGCGCGGCCTCCTCGAAGGCCGTGTCGCCAACGCGCGCCACGGCCGGGCAGGACACCCCCGAAATCTCCCGGAACAGCATCTCGTCCGGGCCGAGGGTCAACGGCACGAGCGCCGGACGCGGCGTGACGACAGTAAGGCCGAAGCGCCTGGCGATCTCATAGGCCTTGCCCGTCGCGCCCATTTTCGGGATCGAGGGGCCACCCGTCGCGACGACCAGTTGCGGCGCCGTCGCATTGGCCACCCGGAAGCGCCCGTCGGCGTGGCCGATCTCGCCGATATCCGTGGACAGCCGGATCTCGACGCCGCCGCGCTGGCATTCGCCGAGTAGCATGTCCACGATCTGCCGCGCGGACCCGTCGCAGAACAGCTGTCCGAGGGTCTTTTCGTGCCAGGCGATGCCGTGCTGCTCGACCAGCGCGAGGAAATCCCACTGGGTGTAGCGGCTGAGCGCGGATTTGGCGAAATGCGGGTTCTCGGACAGGAAGCACGCCGGTTCCGTCTCCCGGTTGGTGAAATTGCATCGCCCGCCGCCCGAGATCAGGATCTTCTTGCCCGGCTTGTCCGCATGATCGATGACGCAAATCCGCGCGCCGGCCTGCCCCGCCGTCGCCGCGGCCAGGAGACCCGCGCCGCCCGCGCCGAGGATGATCGCATCGTAGTCCATGCCGGCCTTCTACTGTGGAGCGATGACGGCGTGAAGCGCGCGAGCGCCCGGACCCGATCTATCGCGTCGCACGCTCTGTCGCATTTGGGAGGGGAGGGCTTGGCAGCCTCCCGGCCTATCCCACGATCCCGCCAAGGTGGAATACGTGCTTACGGATCTCGGCCGGGAAATGCTGATGCTGCGCGGCGCGCCCGGCTCGCTGGACGCTGGCGAAGCATGGCCGGGTGACGGCGGCCCGGGCGGCTAATGATGGAGGCGGGGTCGAGGCGGCGGCAGCGTAGGGGGCTCGTCTAGTTTGCGCCCTTCTTGGGCCTTCCGGTCAATCCTTCCTCGTCTGATAGCGGACGTTGTTTTCAGAAAATCAGTCGCGAGGCATAACCCATTACGGAACAAATAACTGCTAAGTTCGCTCTTCCACTGAGGTCTCGTCCCTGCCGTACCGTCGCCGATTGAGCAGAAGTCCCCTCCAGTTTGCTTGGGTCAACCAGGCTCTGCAACAGTCTCGTGGTCATGGGCTTCAATAGGACCAAGAAAACCAGAATGGACGAAGCCATCAACCAAGCTGTCGCCCTCGAGATCGACCAAGACCCAGGACGTGTCGTTCAAATTCGCCCGGATGACGACTAGCTCGGTTCCCAGAGACAAGATGCGATCCCAATCGTAGTCAGTTCCAGGACCGCTGCGAAGCTTTAGCCCGCTCCGCGCGATTACTATGTATCGCCCCGGCAGTGATAGTTCCGGAGGGGACTTCGCGATCGGGACAGATCGGACCTTGACCAGATAGTCAGCGATATGCTCGCCGTAGTATTTCGTGCCATCAAAATGGCCTTGTTTTAGCCCTTTCGATGTCTTGTAGTCACCGGTATTGTAGGCAATCGCGACCTTGCAAAAGTCTGCGTCGGACAGGGGGCCATGGCCATCCAGGCCCAGCTTGTACATGCCTCGGGTAAGCTCTTTCAGGCAATGTGCCAGTGTCTCGGAATAGATCTCGTATCTTCGCCCGATGAAATAGCCGGGGTCCTCGACGAAGAACTGGAGGTCGCGCTGAAAGACGCCAAAACCATGGCAGAACTTGTTTTTATTGGCGACCGCGCTTTCGTATCCGTTGATGTATCCCGCCATCGCCTCTAGAGCGGTTCGGGCGACGACGAACATTTCTTTTCCGCTGGCGTAATTTATCAGTTCAGCCTTGTTCTTAGAGTCCGTTTCGAAACTCACTGCGGCGGGTTCAAAGGCCCCTCGGATGGTCGCTCCGCAATGACATGATACCCGATTTCCGCGGGTTTGGGCGTCCCGGGTGAACCATGGAGGCTGGTCTTGGCAGGGTTTCGAAACGGCCTCTCAGAGTGCGGTTGTTAATCTTACACTGGATGTCAGCTGCCCGTCCGCGGTCGTGGCGGGTGGAGCCGGTGCGGCGTGCGCCTTCGCCGAGAGTGTCCTGCCCACCTGAGCTGATGTTAATTGCGGTGACGCCCGACGCCTTGGCCGCTGCATCAAGCACTGCAACAAGCTCCGCCGCGATCGGTTTATTGCGAATGGCGCTACTCGGAGGCCCCGAAAAAGTTGTCATGCTCGTCGCTCCAAAATAACTCTTGCCAGCAATATCGGAGATGCAGATCGGTTATGCGAGCAGCAATCATGGCATAATATCCTCTAAATGCAAATCATTCCGCAAACATTGGAGATGCATATCGGGTATCTTACGCAAATGTTCTCATTCAGTCAGGGCCGAACTGGAAGTAGTGTCGGGATGGGGGAGTGCTTCCAGCCCTAGAAGCCCGCTGCTTTAAATAGGTGGTTCCCGGCGGTGTCAGAAACGATACTGGACCGTCTCTTTTCGGCCCACACCGGCCAGTCGCCTCTCACAAGCTCGCCGCCGTGCGCGCCGCCTGGTCGTAATGCCCCGACAGCACCCGCATCAGCCGGGCGACGCTCGACATCGCCTCGGGCGAGATGCCCAGATCCTGGGCGCCGGCGACGAGAAGGCGTTCCCGCAGATCCTTGTAGCGGAGGCAGGCAGCTTCCCCCCGTGCCGTCACCGAGATCAGCCGTTCCTTGCCGGATTTTTCACGCGTGACGAGGCCGCGCGCCTCGAGCTTCTTGATCGCGTAGGTGGCCAGATGCGTGTCCTCGATGCCGAGGACGAGGCAGATGTCGGCGAGGCGTTTGGCCCTGCCGCGATGGGTGACCGAGTGCAGGACATTGACCTCGGTTGCCGTCAGGCCCGGTTCGCCCGCCGCCGTCATGCAGCGGATCATCCAGCGATCGAAGGCGTGGCCGACAAGGTTCAGGCCGAACTCGACCTCCGACAGCGCCGGCAGCGCGCCGTCGGCGAGATGCGCCGCCGAGACGATCGGGCCGAGGCCGTCTTCGGCGCTCGCGGGTGCTTTCGGGTCGTTTGTCGCCATGGTCAGCCTCCCGAAAACATCGTGCGCGGCAGAAACAAGGCGAGATCGGGAAACAGCGCCAGCAGCACGACCATCAGCGCCAAGAGGCCGAAGAACGGCGCCGTCGCTGCGGCGATCTTGAAGATGTTCTGCCCCGTCAGACCCTGGATGACGAAGAGGTTGAAGCCGACCGGCGGGGTGATCTGCGCCATTTCCACGACGATGACGAGATAGATGCCGAACCAGACGAGATCGAAGCCGGCCTGGGTGACCAGCGGCATGATCACCGAGGTGGTCAGGACCACCATCGAAATGCCGTCGAGGAAACAGCCAAGCACCATGAAGAACAGCGTCAGCGCTGCGAGCAGCGCGAAGGGTGACAGGTCGAGCGAGCCGATCCAGGTCGCGAGTTCGCGCGGCAGGCCGGTAAAGCCCATGGCCGTCGTCACCACGGCGGCGCCGGCGAGGATGAAGGCGATCATCGCCGAGACCCGCGTCGCGGCCATCAGCCCGTCGCGGAAACTCGACCAGGTCAGCGCGCCCTGCGCCGCGGTGATGACCAGCGCCAGGACGACGCCGATGACGGCGGCCTCGGTCGGCGAGGCGATGCCGCCATAGATCGAGCCGATGACCCCGGCGATGAGCAGGATGGTCGGCAGGATGCGGCGAAACGAGCGAAAGGCGCTTTCGGTGACGATGACATCGGCGTCCGGCGGCATCAGCGACGGTTTCAGCGTCGCTGCTAGCGCGACATAGCCCATGAACATCAGGCCGAGGACGATGCCCGGCACGATGCCGGCGATGAACAGCCGGGCGATCGATTCCTCCACCGCCGCGCCATAGACGATGAGGATGATCGAGGGCGGGATCAAAAGCCCCAGCGTGCCGGCGCCGGCCAGCGAGCCGACGGCGATCTTTTCGTCATAGCCGCGCTGCTTCAGTTCGGGCAGCGATATCTTGCCGATGGTCTGGGTGGTCGCGGCGGACGAGCCGGAGACGGCGGCGAAGATCGCGCAGCCGACGACGTTCACGTGAATCAGGCGGCCGGGCAGCCGGCGCATCAACGGCGCCAGGCCGGCGAACATGTCCTCCGACAGCTTCGAGCGGAACAATATCTCGCCCATCCAGATGAACATCGGCAGGGCGGTCAGGTCCCAGGAGATTGAGGCCGACCAGATCGAGGTGGCCAGAATCTGCGCGTCGGGCAGGGTCGGCCGGGTCATCAGCGCGGCCAGCGCGGTGAGCACCAGCGCCAGCGCGACCCAAAGCCCCGATGCGAGCGCCCCGAAGAGAACGACAAGTAAGAGGATGGAGACTTCGAAGAGATCCATCAGACCCCGCCTCCGCTGCCGGCGATCCGGTCTTGCCCGGCGAAGGCGAGCATCGCCTCGTCGATGAGCGCGATGGTGAAGACGCCGAGGCCGAGGGCGAGCACGGACTGCGGCAGCGCAGACGGAATCGCGATCATTCCGTAGGACACATCGTTGAACTCGAGGCTTTTCAGAGCGAGCGCGCCGGTCGCATAGGTGCCGAAGCCGGCGATGCCGGCGCCGAGAAGCGCGACCAGCCCGTCGACGATCTGGCGCGGGCGGTCGGGCAGCCGCGCGGTGACGAGGTCGACGCGGATATGGACGTTCTTCGCCAGCGTGTCGGCCAAGGCCAGAAACGTCGCGCCGGCCAGGAGGAACCCGGCGATCTCGGCCAGCGACGGCACGATGAAGCGCGTCGGGGTGAGGCCGGTGAAAACGAGAGCATAATCAAGGAGGCGGGCGCCGATCTGCAGCGCAACGAGAACCGCGATGGCGACGAGGCAGAGCGCGGCGAGCGCGCCGGCCACGGAATAGAGCGTATCGAGGGTCCGGCGCATCGACGATCCTCGGAAGGGATTTGGGAACTTGGAAAGAACCGGGCGGCGGTCGAAAATCGCCGCCCGTTGAGATATCGCTGATTTACTGCCCGTAGGCCTTCAGCAGCTCTTCGCCTTCGGCGCCGGCACTCGCTTTCCAGGCCTCGGTCATCGTCTTGCCGATCTCCTTGAAGCCGCTGTTCAGCTCCTCGGATGGCTCGACCACGTTGATACCGTTGTCCTTCAGCGTCTGGGTGGCATTTTTGGTTTCTTCCTCGGATGCCTCCCAGCCGCGCGTGTCGGCGGCGGCGGCGGCTTCGGTGATCGCGGTCTGTGCCTCGGCCGGAAGCGCGTCGAAGGCCGCCTGGTTGACGATCACCATGTTGCGCGGCACCCAGGCGTTGAGGGTGTAATAGTTCGACAGGAAGTCCCAGGCCTTGGAATCGACGCCGGTGGAGGGCGAGGTCATCATCGCCTCGACCCGGCCGGTGGAGAAGGCGGTGGGAATGTCCGAGACCTCGATCTGGGTCGGCACCATGCCGGCGCCCTTGGCGATCTCCTCGGTCGACTTGTTGTAGGCGCGGAAGGTCTTGCCGCTGAGATCGGCGACGGAGTTCACTTCATCCTTGGTGTAGAGGCCCTGCGGCGGCCAGGGCACCGAAAACAGCAGCTTCAGGCCTTCCTTGGCGAGCGCCTTCTCCATCATCGGCTTCTGCGCGTCGTAGAGGCGCTTGGCGTCCTCGTAGCTCGTCGCCAGGAACGGCACGGCATCGGCGCCGTAGATGGCGTTCTCGTTTTCCAGCCGCGAAACCAGAACCTCGCCGATCGGCACGATGCCGTCGCGGACGGAGTTCTTGATGTCCGGGTGCTTGATCAGCGACTGGTTCGGATGCAGCGTGATCGCGACCGCGTCGCCGGCCTTTTCGTTCACGTCGGCGACGAAGGCGGCGATGTTCTGCTCGTGGAAGTTCCCCTCGGCATAGGGAGTCGGCATGTCCCAGGCCGTCTGGGCCAATGCGGAAGCGGGCAGGGCCAGCGTGGCGGCAAAGAAAACGGCGTTCGGCAGGTATTTCATCAGGGTCTCCTCATCCCAGTTGTCCGATCGAAGAGTTCCACGAAAATTGCGTTGCGTCAAACACGCTGATAATATGTCGATAAATTATCGATATGGATCAAATTTTAAGCGGAGTGCCGAAAATGCAGGCAGCACCAGACGGCAAGAACGGCAAGTGGGACTTCTGGATCGACCGCGGCGGCACCTTCACGGACGTCATCGGCCGCGATCCGCAGGGCCGGTTGCACCCGAAGAAGCTCCTGTCCGACAATCCCGGCGTCTATGACGACGCCGCGCTGGAAGGCATCCGTAATTTGCTCGGGCTCGACGGGGGTGAAGCCATCTCCTCGAACCAGGTCGGCACGGTGCGCATGGGCACGACCGTCGCGACCAACGCGCTGCTGGAGCGCAAGGGCGACCGCACGCTGCTGTTGATCACGGAGGGCTTTCGCGACGCGCTCAGGATCGCCTATCAGGCGCGGCCGGACATCTTCGCTAAGGAGATCATTCTGCCCGAGCAGATCTACGAGCGCGTCGCGGAAGCGCCGGAGCGGGTGCTCGCCGACGGCACGGTCGAGCGCGAGCTGGACGAGGCGGCGGTGCGCGCCGCGCTCGACAGCGCGCGGGCCGACGGCATCGAGGCCGTCGCCATCGTCTTCATGCATTCCTGGCACTATCCGGACCATGAGCGGCGCGCGAAACAATTGGCCGAGGCGGCGGGCTTCTCGCAGATCTCGGTCAGCCACGAGGTCTCGCCGCTGGTCAAGATCGTCGGCCGCGGCGACACCACGGTGGTCGACGCCTATCTGACGCCGATCCTGTCGCGCTACGTCTCCCGCGTCGCCAAGGCGCTCGGCGCCGATGCGGATAACGCCGAGGCGCCTTCGCTGCAATTCATGATGTCGTCGGGCGGGCTGACCGCCGCAGATCTCTTCCAGGGCAAGGACGCGATCTTGTCAGGTCCCGCCGGCGGCGTCGTCGGCATGGCCGAGACCGCCAAACTTTCCGGCCACGCGGCGGTCATCGGCTTCGACATGGGCGGCACCTCGACCGACGTCACCCACTATGCCGGGGCCTACGAACGGGCGCTGGATTCGGAGGTCGCCGGGGTACGCATCCGGGCGCCGATGATGCGCATCCACACGGTGGCGGCCGGCGGCGGCTCGATCCTTCATCTCGACCAGGGCCGCTTCCAGGTCGGACCGGATTCGGCCGGCGCCAATCCCGGCCCCGCCGCCTATGGCAAGGGCGGGCCGCTTACCGTCACCGACGCCAATGTCATGGTCGGCAAACTCAAGCCCGAGTTGTTTCCGGCCGTGTTCGGCCCCGGCCAGGACCAGCCGCTCGACGCCGCGGTCGTCCAAGAGAAGTTCGAAGCGCTCGCCGCCGGGATTGGTGACGGGCGCGATCCCCGGCAGGTGGCCGAGGGCTTCCTGACCATCGCGGTCGAGAACATGGCCAACGCCGTCAAGAAGATTTCGGTCCAGCGCGGCTACGACGTCTCGCGCTATCTGCTCAACTCCTTCGGCGGCGCCGGCGGCCAGCATGCCTGTTTGGTCGCCGACGCGCTGGCGATGGAAAAGGTGCTCATCCATCCGATGTCCGGCCTGTTGTCGGCCTATGGGATCGGCCTTTCGTCGCTGTTCTCGTCCAGGAGCCGGGCGCTGGTGGCGCCGCTCGAAGCTGCCGCGAAAGCCGAGATCGACGGGCTGGCCGAGGAATTGTCGGCGCAGGTCGCGGCGGAACTCGGCGCCCAGGGCGTCGCGCAAGACGCCATCGACCGCACGATCCTTCTCCAGCTTCGCTATGACGGCACCGACACGACGCTACCCGTTCCCTATGACGGCGATCTCGCCGCTGCCAGGACCGGCTTTGAGGCGGCGCACAAGGCGCAATTCGGGTTCGTCTACGACAACCGTCCGATCGTCGTCGAGAACGTCTCGGTCGAGGGCGCGGAACACCGCGACGACACGGGAGACGGAGATGTTGGCGCGGCCGAGCGCTATGACGCCGAACCCGGCGAGGTCGGGCACTTCTTCACCGGCGGCACTGAACGCGAGGCCGGCCTCTATCGCCGCGAGAATCTGAAGCCGGGGGCGCGGATCAAGGGGCCGGCGCTGATCGTCGAGCCGAACCAGACCATCGTCGTCGAACCCGGCTGGTCGGCCGAGATCACCGCGCGCGACGACGTCATGCTGACGCGGACCGAGAAGAAACCGCGCCATGCGGCGCTCGGCACGGGTGAAACGGGCGAGGGCGCCGATCCGGTGTTGCTCGAGGTCTTCAACAACCTCTTCATGTCGATCGCCGAGCAGATGGGCGTGACGCTGCAGAACACCGCCTCCTCGGTCAACATCAAGGAGCGGCTCGACTTTTCCTGCGCGGTGTTCGACGCCACCGGGGCGTTGGTCGCCAACGCGCCACACATGCCCGTGCATCTCGGCTCGATGGATCGGTCGGTCGGAACGATCATCGCCCAGAACGAGGGCGCGATCCGCCCCGGCGATGTCTTCGCCCTCAACGCGCCCTACAATGGCGGCACGCATCTGCCGGACATCACCGTGGTCACGCCGGTGTTCGATGATCTCGGCCGGGACCTGTTGTTTTACGTCGCCTCGCGCGGCCATCACGCCGATGTCGGGGGTATCGCGCCGGGGTCGATGACGCCGCGGGCGACCAGGGTCGACGAGGAAGGCGTCCTCATCGACAATCTGAAGCTCGTCGATGGCGGGGTCTTTCAGGAGGACGAACTGCGGCGGGTACTGACCGACCATTCCTACCCGGCCCGCAACCCCGATCACAACGTCGCCGATTTGAAGGCGCAGATTGCCGCTAACGAGAAGGGGGTCGCGGAGTTGCGCAAGATGGTCGAGACCTTCGGCCTCGATACGGCGCGGGCCTATATGGGCTTCGTGCAGGACAACGCGGCGGAAGCCGTGCGCCAGATGATCGACGGGCTCGACGATTGTTCCTACGAATATCCCACCGATTCCGGCCAGGTGATCAAGGTAAAGATCAGCGTCGACAAGGCCGCGCGCGAGGCGACCGTCGATTTCACCGGCACGTCCGACATGATGGCCAACAATTTCAACGCGCCGGAGCCGGTAACCCGCGCGGCGGTGCTTTATGTCTTCCGGGTGATGGTGGAAAAACCGATCCCGATGAACGCCGGTTGCCTGCGGCCGGTGAGGATCGTGGTGCCGGACGGCTCGATGCTCAAGCCGCGCTATCCGGCCGCTGTCGTCGCCGGCAATGTCGAGACCTCGCAGCACGTCACCAACGCCCTGTTCGGCGCGTTCGGCGCGCTGTCGAACTCGGAAGGCACGATGAACAATCTGACCTTCGGCGACGACCGCTACCAATATTACGAGACGATCTGCTCGGGCTCGCCGGCCGGCCGCATGAATGACGGGCGGAGTTTTGCCGGCACCGCCGGCGTCCATGTTCACATGACCAATTCCCGCCTGACCGACCCGGAAATTCTCGAAATGCGCTATCCGGTGGTGCTGGAGGATTTTCACATCCGCGCGGGCTCGGGCGGCGCCGGCGCGAAGCGCGGCGGCGATGGCACACGGCGGACCATCCGTTTCCTCCAGACAATGGACTGCGCGATCCTCTCCTCGCACCGCACCCAGCCGCCGAAGGGCATCGCTGGCGGCGCCGACGGCGAGATGGGTCGCACCGAGGTGCGGCGGAACGACGGCCGTATCGAGACGCTGCAAGGCTGCGACCAGACCGTGCTGGAGGCCGGCGAGGCGGTGATCGTCACAACCCCGACGCCGGGCGGATACGGTGCTGCCTGACCGGCGGTGGGGGGGGGGGGG
>NZ_JAZHLJ010000056.1:0-1722 GCF_036549495.1 Aurantimonas sp. C2-5-R2 | reverse complement strand
TAGGGTGCTGCCTGCCCGGGGGGGGGGGGGGGGGGGGCGGAAATCCGTTGCCCAGCTTACCAAATATTGGCCGCGCGGAAGTGAAGTATTAAGTTTTAACGTTTTATGGTGCGGATATAAACAAGGAATAATGGTTTGATATCAATCAATTAGCGAATGATTCGCCTTGAGTTGAGAGCCGATTCCCGAACCGCCACCCTCCGCATATGTTAGAATGCGCCTGCCCCCCGAGGATCGAATTTATGCTCCGTAGGCTCTCTTTACCTGCCAAAGTCTCCATCATGGTCGTGGCCTGCCTTGCCGTGCTGACCGTCCTGTTCGGCGTCGCCAACGTCATTGTCCTGCGCGAGGACGGCGCGAGACGAGCGGCGGAACGCCAGGAAAGCAATATGCGGGTGGCATGGGAGGTTCTCGGCGCCTATGGCGACTCCTTCCGCCGGGAAGGCGACAGTTTTTACGTCGGCCAACAGCAGCTCAACGATTTCTCCGAATCGGTCGACAAGATCAAGGCGCTGGTTGGCGGCACGGCGACCGTCTTCATGGGCGACAAGCGGGTGACCACCAACGTCAAGAAGCCGGACGGCAGCCGCGCTGTCGGAACGGTGCTGGCGCGCGGTCCGGTCTATGATGCCCTCTTTGCCGATGGCCGGCCTTATCGTGGCCGGGCCGACATCCTCGGAACGCCGTTCTTTACGGCCTACGATCCGATCAAGGATGCTTCCGGCAAGACCATCGGGATTCTCTATGTCGGCATTCGCGAGGCGGAATTCTTCTCGTCCATCGATTCGCTGCAATACAAGCTGGCGGCAATTTCGCTGGGCGCGGCGATCATCATCGGATTGTTCGTGCTGTGGATGTCGGGACGCTTGTTCGCGCCGCTGAAAGGCCTGACCAAAACAATCGCCGCAGTTGCCGATGGCCGTACCGATGTGACGGTTGTCGGGCTCGATCGCGAGGACGAGATCGGCCAAATGGCGACCTCGGTGGAACATCTGCGCCACGCCGTGATCGAGCGTGAGCGTCTGGAGAGCGAGGCTGCGGCAGCGCGGATCGACCAGGAACAGGCGAAGCAACGCCAGGCGGCGCTGGACAATGCCAAGGCCGAGGATCTGCGCGCCTTCGTCGGCGTGGTGGAGGTCGGTTTCGAGCGACTGTCGGCGGGCGACCTGACGGTTCGCATGGCCGAGCCGGTGGCGGCGGAGTTCGAGCCGATCCGGGCGAAGTTCAACGACAGCGTCGGCAAGCTGGAAGATGCGATCGGCAATGTGGTGACCTCGATCGGCTCGATCCGGTCTGGCCTGCAGGAGATCAACACGGCGTCGAACGACTTGGCGCAGCGCACCGAACAGCAAGCGGCCAACCTGGAAGAGACGGTGGCGGCGCTGGGCGAGGTGACGACGGCGGTGAACGAAACCGCCGACGGCGCCGGCAAGGCGCAGACGGCGGCGAGTTCCGCCCGCGGCAAGGCCCAGAAGGGCGGCGAGATCGTCGGCCAGGCGGTCGCGGCAATGAGCCAGATCGAAAAGTCCTCCGAGCAGATCAACCAGATCATCGGAGTGATCGACGAGATCGCCTTCCAGACCAACCTCCTCGCCTTGAACGCCGGGGTCGAGGCGGCGCGGGCGGGCGAAGCCGGCAAGGGCTTTGCGGTGGTCGCCCAGGAAGTGCGCGGGCTGGCCCAGCGCTCGGCGGAAGCGGCCAAGGAGATCAAGACGCTGATCG
>NZ_JAZHLJ010000055.1:0-26952 GCF_036549495.1 Aurantimonas sp. C2-5-R2 | reverse complement strand
ATCGCTCCTTCGGGAGGTTCTGGCAGGCTTCAGAACCCGCCACGATACGCCGCCTTCTCAGGCCCCATCACCCATTTTCAGCCATAGCTCAGGGCAAGCAGGGGGCATCCGACAAGCCCCGGCAAGCGAAAGACGTGACCGAACAACGGCTCGAGGACGAAGGCTCGCCGCTGAGCCACAGCGAGCGGCATCAAATCGAGGACAGGCTGAAATTGCGGCCGGTCGCCGTCTACGAGTTGGTTCGCCAGGAAGGCGAAGACGAACTGTCGCGCCCGACCAGCAGCCTTTGGTGGTCGGGCCTCGCGGCCGGGCTGTCGATCGGCTTTTCGGTCTTTGCGCAAGCGGCGATCCGCGCCAACCTGCCCGATACGGACTGGCGCCCGCTGATCGATTCCTGGGGCTACGCGGTCGGCTTCCTGATCGTCATTCTCGGACGTCAGCAGCTGTTCACCGAAATCACCCTGACCGCCACGCTGCCTGTCCTGGCCCGGCCGAGCTGGCGCGGCCACCTGGCGATCGCCCGCCTCTGGCTCATCGTTTTTGCCGCCAACATGGTGGGAACGACCATCTTTGGCGCGGCGATCGCCTTTGATGTCCTTAATTTGCCGGACATCGCCAAGGCCGCGATCGAAATTTCGCAGGAAGCCATGGAACCGGGTTTCGGTCATACACTGCTGCGCGGAATTGCCGCAGGCTGGCTGATGGCGACGGTGGTCTGGCTATTGCCGTCGGCGGATAAATCCAGCTTCCTGGTGATCGCGCTCCTGACCTACCTCATCGCGCTGTTTCACCTGTCTCATGTGGTGGCGGGATCAGTCGAGGCGATGGCCCTGGTCTTTTCCGGTCACCTGTCGTTCGTCGATGCGGTCATCGGCTTCTATGTCCCGGCCCTCATCGGCAACATCCTGGGCGGCGCCACGCTGTTCGCGCTGATCAGCTATGGTCAGGTCGCCGAGGAGCTGGACGAGAAGAAAAGATGAAAAAACGGCACCGGCGGACCTTGCCCGCCGGTGCCGATCTGGCCGTCCTGGAGGCGGCAGGCGGTTCAGCCGCGCCGGCGCAAGATCGAGCGACCGGCATAGACGCCCTGATCGCCCAATTCCTCCTCGATCCGCAGCAGCTGGTTGTACTTGGCGAGCCGGTCCGAACGCGCCAGCGATCCGGTCTTGATCTGCCCGCAATTGGTCGCGACCGCCAGGTCGGCGATGGTCGAATCCTCGGTCTCGCCGGAGCGGTGCGACATCACCGCGCTATAGCCGGCGCGATGGGCGACGCTGACGGCGTCGAGCGTCTCCGACAAGGTTCCGATCTGATTCACCTTCACGAGGATCGAATTGGCGACGCCCTTGTCGATCCCCTCGCGCAGGCGCTCGGAATTGGTCACGAAGAGATCGTCGCCGACGAGTTGGACCGTCTCGCCGATCTGGCCCGTCAGGGCCTTCCAGCCGCTCCAGTCGTCCTCGCCCATGCCGTCCTCGATCGAGATGATCGGATAGGCGCCCGCGAGTTCGGCGAGATAGGCCGCCATGTCGGTGGGCGACAGCTTCCGCCCCTCGCCTTCCAGATCGTAGACATCGTTCTTGAAGAACTCCGTCGCGGCGCAATCGAGCGCCAGGAACATGTCCTCGCCCGGCTTGTAGCCGGCCTTCTCGATCGCCTTCATGACGAAGTCGAGCCCGTCCTTGGCCGAGGCCAGACCCGGTGCGAAGCCGCCCTCGTCGCCGACATTGGTGTTGTGACCGGCCTCTTTCAGCATCTTCTTGAGGGTATGGAACACCTCCGCGCCCATCCGCAGCGCCTCCCCGAAGCGCTCCGCGCCGACCGGCATGATCATGAATTCCTGGAAGTCGATCGGATTGTCAGCATGGGCGCCGCCATTGATGATGTTCATCATCGGCACCGGCAGGACATGAGCCGAGGCACCGCCGACATAGCGATAGAGCGGCAGGCCGGAGGCGTCGGCCGCGGCCTTGGCGACGGCGAGCGAGACGCCGAGGATGGCGTTGGCGCCGAGCCGGCTCTTGTTCTTGGTTCCGTCGAGGGAGCGCATCGCCGCGTCGATACGCATCTGGTCCTCGGCCTCGAGACCACCGATCGCCTCGAGAATTTCGCCGTTCACCGCCGCGACCGCCTTCTCGACGCCCTTGCCAAGATAGCGCGAGCCGCCGTCGCGCAGCTCCACGGCCTCGTGGGCGCCGGTGGAAGCGCCGGAGGGAACCGCGGCGCGGCCCATCGAACCGTCTTCGAGAAGGACGTCGACCTCGACCGTCGGATTGCCCCGGCTGTCGAGAATTTCACGTCCGATGATATCGACGATGGCGGTCATGGGCCCACTCCAGTTGCTAGGTCGCTTTGGAGGGCTTTTAGACCACGACGGCTCGGGCGTGAACCGTTTTCCCGCCGGTCTTAGCCGAAGGCCTTCGCCACCGCGTCGAGCGCCTGCAACCGCTTCAGCAAGTCCGGCATTCGATCGAGCGGCACCATGTTCGGCCCGTCCGATGGGGCGTTGTCCGGGTCCTCATGGGTCTCGATGAACAGCCCGGCGACACCGACCGCGACAGCCGCCCGTGCCAGGGTCTCGACGAAGCGGCGGTCGCCGCCCGATGAGCCGCCCTGCCCGCCCGGCTGCTGCACCGAATGGGTCGCGTCGAAGATCACCGGCGCGCCCATCTCCGCCATGATCGGCAGCGCCCGAAAATCCGACACCAACGTATTGTAGCCGAAGGAGACGCCGCGCTCGGTCAGGAGCACGTTCGGATTGCCGCTGTCGGTCACCTTCGTAAGGACGTTCTTCATGTCCCAGGGCGCCAGGAACTGGCCCTTCTTGATATTGACGACGCGGCCGGTCTTCGCCGCGGCGATCAACAGATCGGTCTGGCGGCAGAGAAACGCCGGGATCTGCAGGATATCGCACACCGCGCCGACTTCGCGGCACTGCTCCTCGGTATGGACGTCGGTCAACACCGGCAGGCCGAAGGTACGGGCGATCTCCTCGAACACCGGCAGGGCTTCGGACAGCCCGATGCCGCGCTTGCCGGCGAGGCTGGTGCGGTTCGCCTTGTCGAAGCTCGCCTTGAAGACGTAGCCGATGCCGAGATCGCCGGTGATCTTTTTCATCGTCTCGGCGATCATCAACGCGTGGTCGCGGCTTTCCATCTGGCAGGGGCCGGCGATCAACGCGACTGGCAGAGTCTGCGAGAAACGGACGCCCTTGGCGGAGACGGTACTGTTGGGTGCGGTCATGCGGGCGATTCCTCGAATGCGATGAAGCCGCCGTCCTTGCCGAACGGGACGACGAGGCGGTCGCCGGTCATCTCGGACGAATGGCCGCCGGCGGCAAGACAGGCACGGGTTGCGGCCATGTCCGCGACGTTCAGCACAAGGCCGCAAACACGTAGTTCGCCCGACACGTTCTGCTTCACCCCATAGTCTTCGACCAATAACGCGTCGGAAAGGACATGGAGCGTGGTGTTGGCGAGTTCGAAACATAGCCCCTCATGACTGCCTTCGTCCGCGCGAGAATCCGACACGGTCGCCAGCAGTTCGCGTGATTTGTCTGGCGGACAGTCCGACAGGACGATGCGCGCGAGACCGGACACACCATTCGGGTGTCGGGTCAGTGTGGAGCGGTCCGGCGCCTTAGTATGCAGTGGCTGGCAGAAGAAGAAGTGGACATGCGAGTCGGGTTCGGCGCAGGCGAAGGCCAGGCGGAACGACACCGACGCATCCTCGCCTGCGGGTGTCCGAAAATTCCGCGAAAACTCGACCAGTTCGGCCTCGGCAAGCCGCTTCTCTGCCAGCGCGGCCCGGTCGCCCAGCGCGTCGGCCGAGCGAAAGGCGATGGCCGAGATCGACGGCAGGCCATGGCGGGACCGAAAGCCGGCATCGCGCGCGACGAATAGGTTGCCCGCGGACTTCGCGGCTTCGTAGGCCGCCGGGTCGGCGATCGCCAGCGGCTCGAGATAGGTGCCGTCGGCAAAGAACACGCAAGCGTTGCCGGTTCCGAAGGGATGGACGGCATCGGGCGCGACGGTGAAGCCGAGCGCCGTGAAGAGACGGCGGGCCTCGTCCAGGGACTCGAACGGAAGGACGACGTGATCGAGGGCCCGCCCCGCGCGGTCGTCGCGAATTCCGCCGGTCACACCAGCCGGCTCTGCTCGACCGCCGCGGCGATGAAGCTGGCGAACAGCGGGTGCGGCTCGAACGGCCGGGATTTCAGTTCCGGGTGGTACTGCACGCCGATGAACCAGGGATGGTCGGCCAGTTCCACCGTCTCCGGCAGAAGGCCGTCAGGCGACATGCCGGCGAAGCTCATACCGGCCGCTTCCAGCGCTTCGCGGTAGGCGCGGTTGACCTCGTAGCGGTGACGGTGCCGCTCCTCGATATCGGTGTCGCCGTAGATCGCGGCGATTCTGGAGCCGCTCTTGAGGCTCGCCTTGTAGGAGCCGAGCCGCATGGTGCCGCCAAGGTCACCCTGGGCGGCGCGCTGTTCCAGTTCGTTGCCCTTCAGCCATTCGGTCATCAGGCCGACGACCGGCTCGCTCGTCTCACCGAATTCGGTCGAGCCCGCCTTCTCGATCCCGGCCAAGGTCCGCGCGGCCTCGATCACCGCCATCTGCATGCCGAAGCAGATGCCGAAATACGGCACGCCTCGTTCGCGCGCGAAGCGGGCGGCGGCGATCTTGCCCTCCGCCCCGCGCTCGCCGAACCCGCCGGGCACCAGGATGCCGTTCACCCGCTCCAGATAGGGGGCCGGATCCTCCTCTTCGAAAACCTCCGCCTCGATCCAGTCGAGCTTGACGCGGACCCGGTTGGCGATGCCGCCGTGCTGCAGCGCCTCGATCAGGGATTTGTAAGCGTCCTTCAAGCCGGTGTATTTGCCGACGACGGCAATAGTCACCTCGCCCTCGGGATTGCGAATCCCGTCGACGACCTGATGCCAGCGCTGCAATTGCGGTTTCGGCGCCGGATCGATGCCGAATGCAGCGAGCACTTCCGTGTCCAGCCCTTCGTGGTGATAGGCGATCGGCACGTCGTAGATCGTGGCGACATCGAGCGCCTGGATGACCGCCGTTTCCCGAACATTGCAGAACAGGCTCATCTTGCGCCGTTCCTCGGCCGGGATCGGCCGGTCGGCGCGCACCAGCAAGATGTCCGGCTGAATGCCGATGGCGCGCAGCTCGCGCACCGAATGCTGGGTCGGTTTGGTCTTCAGTTCACCAGCCGTCGGGATGTACGGCATCAGCGTCAGGTGGACATAGACCGCGCCGCCGCGCGGCAGGTCGTTGCCGAGCTGCCGGATCGCCTCGAAGAACGGCAGCGCCTCGATATCGCCGACCGTGCCGCCGATCTCGCACAGCACGAAATCGAAGTCCTCGTTGCCGTCGAGAACGAATTCCTTGATGGCGTCGGTGACGTGGGGAATGACCTGGACCGTGGCGCCGAGATAGTCGCCGCGCCGTTCCTTGGCGATGATATCCTGGTAGATTCGGCCAGTGGTGATGTTGTCCATCCGGTTAGCCGATCGCCCGGTAAAACGCTCGTAATGGCCGAGATCGAGATCGGTCTCGGCGCCGTCGTCGGTTACGAACACCTCGCCGTGCTGGGTCGGGCTCATCGTGCCTGGATCGACATTCAGATAGGGATCGAGCTTGCGCAGCCGCACCCGGTAGCCGCGGGCCTGCAACAGCGCGCCGAGCGCCGCCGATGCAATTCCTTTACCGAGTGAGGAGACCACGCCGCCGGTGATGAAGATATATCGCGCCATGGGCTTTCCCGATATCTCGACCGGTCTGATTCTGCCAGTCACTTTTCGGCCATGCCGAAACTGGACGGGGCGCCCGAAGGCGCCCCGATGATGACGACCGCAAACGGTGCGTGAATGCTACTGGGCGGTTCCGGACGGCGACGTGCCGCTCTCGACCGGCCGTTCGACACCAGCCGGCGGTGCCTCCACCGGCGGAACCGTCGGGTCCTCGGCGGCATTCGGCGCAGTGGGAGCCGGATTGGCCGGAATCTGCGGCGCCGGGGTGGCAGCCGACGTGGACGCGTCTTCGGCCGGAGCCGATTGCGGTACGGCCGTTCCGGTGGCGTTCTCCGGCATGGATGGTGCGGCGCTCGGTGCGTTTGGATCCGATGGCGTCACGTCCGTTGCGGCGGCGTCCGCCTGCGGCGCCTGATCGGCGTTGCCGGACGCTCCCTCCTGCTCCGGCAGTGCGCCCAGCTGATCCAATAGGCTGCCGCCTTGATCCGAGCCACCCTGAGTGGTCGGCAAGCGATCGAGAATGTCGGTCGGCTGGCCGCCATAACGGGCGAGAATCCCGAGCGACAGCGAGGTGAGGAAAAAAGCCGCCGCCAGAATGCCGGTCGTGCGGGTCAGCGCATTGGCGGCGCCACGGGCCGACATCAAGCCGCCGCCACCGCCGCCGATACCCAAGGCCCCGCCCTCGGATCGTTGCAACAGCACTACGATGACGAGCGCGATGACGATCATCAAGTGGATGACGATAAGAATTGTTTCCATTGGACTTTCGCAGCGCGTCGATTTTAGGAATTGCGCGCCTTCTACAGAAGCGCGGCCGGCTTTCCAACCGGTTTCGGTGTTTCACCGCCATTTTGATCAGGAAACGACGACGGCCTCGCATATCGCGATGAAGTCGGACGCCTTCAAGCTCGCGCCGCCGACAAGCGCCCCATCGACATTGTCGACAGCCAGAAGCTCGGCCGCGTTCGCAGGTTTGACAGATCCACCGTAAAGGATTCGCACAGCCGAGGCGACAGCTTCGCCAAAGCGATCCGACAGGGTCTTGCGAATGAAATCGTGAACCTGTTTCACGTCGGCGACCGTCGGCGTGCGTCCGGTTCCGATCGCCCAGACAGGCTCGTAGGCGACGACCGCGGTCTCGCCGGTCAATCCGTCCGGTAGAGAGCCGGCCAGTTGCGCCCCGAGGACCTCCAGCGTCTGGTCGGCCTCGCGTTCCGCCTCGGTCTCGCCCACGCAGATCACCGCGACCAGCCCCGCCTTCATGGCCGCTTCCGCTTTTGCGCGAACCAGCGCGTCCGATTCGCCGTGATCGGCGCGGCGTTCCGAATGACCGACGATGACGTAACGCGCCCCGATATCCTTCAGCATCGCGGCGGAGATGTCGCCGGTGTGGGCACCGCTTTCCGCCGGATGGCAGTCCTGCCCTCCGACCGCGACATTCTCACCCAGGACCCCGCGACTGGCGGACAGGATCGTCGCCGGCGGACAGATCAGCAGGTCGCGGCGGTCGGCGAGCCCGTGGCCGGCAGCGTCCGCGATGCTCTTCAGTTCCGTCAATGCCGACAACTGCCCGTTCATCTTCCAGTTACCCGCGATCAGTGGCCGTGGCTTCATGTCGACATTTACTCCCTGGAGCGGTGCGCGGAGGGCGCGGACCTGATGGCGCATACCTATCATCGTCGGTCGGCAATATGCGAGGGAGCCGAGAAATCAATCGTCCAGCCTGCTTGCGCCCGCCCCGCGCTGTTTCCTATTAAGGCCTGAGAACGATGGATGCCCTGCTTCGCTTCGCCGCCGCGAAAGTCGAGCGGGCGAAGGGAGACGACGATGCTCAATACACTGCGAGGCAGCATTTCCGGGTGGACCGCGAAGATCCTCCTTGCCCTGCTCGTCGTCAGCTTCGCCGCCTGGGGTATTGGCGACGTATTTCGCGGCGATACGGCGACGACGGTGCTGACAGCTGGCAAGACCGAGGTTTCGCTGGAGGATTACGCTCTGGCCTACAACCGAGCCCAAGCCCGTCTGACCCAGCAGATCGGCCGCCGTCCGACCGCGGAAGAGTCCCAATTGTTCGGCATCGACCAAGGCGTCCTCAGCCAGCTCGTCGCCGGCGCCATGCTCGACGAACAGGGTCGTCGCATCGGCCTTGGCCTGTCGGAGGAGCGTCTGGCGCGTCTGATCGCGGACGACCCCTCGTTTCAGGACGCCTCGGGAAATTTCTCGCGCAATGCGTTTCAGGCGGTCCTTTCCAACGCCCGTATCCGGGAGCGCGACTATATCCGCAGCCAGGAAGACGCCGCCATTCGCAGCCAGATCGTCGAGGCGATTTCGCAGGGCGGCAATACGCCAGTAACGTTCGAAACGGCGCTGGGCCTCTACAATGGCGAGCGCCGGACGGTCGATTATATCAGCATGTCCCCCTCGACGGTGCCACCGGTCGCCGATGCGTCGGACGACGTGCTGACGGCCTATTTCGAGGAGAACAAGGCGAAATACGCCGCGCCCGAATATCGCTCCCTCGCGTACGCCACGCTGACGCCGGAAGTGCTGAGTGATCCGGCGACGATCACCGACGAGCAGGTGAAGGCGGACTACGAGCAGAGCAAGGAGCGCTATACCACACCGGAGCGGCGCCAGGTCCAGCAGATCGTCTTCGCCGACAAGGCTGCCGCCGACACAGCCAAGGCCAAGCTGGACGGCGGTGCCAGCTTCGAAGAGGTCGCCAAGCAGGCCGGACGGACCGTCGAAGACACCGACCTCGGCTTGGTATCCAAATCTGAAATTCCCGACGCGAAGATCTCCGACGCGGCGTTTTCCCTGGGCGAAGGGGCGATATCAGACGTTGTGGCCGGCGCCTTCGGCCCGGCGATCCTGCGCGTTTCAAAAATCCAGCCGGTGGGTGTGAGTCCGCTCGACGAGGTCTCGGACGAGATTCGCAAGGCTCTGGCGCTCGTCGCGGCGAACGACACCGCCGCAAGCGCCTACAATGCCTTCGAGGATACGCGCGCCGGTGGCGCCAGCTTCGCCGAGGCGGCCAAGGCCGCGGGCATTGCGGCCGAAACCGTTCCGGCGGTCGACAGCCAGGGCAACGGTCCCGACGGCGCGCCGGTAGCGGAGCTTCCGGCGGCGAAGGAGCTTCTGGCCGGCGCCTTCGAGACCGAGCCGGGATTCGACAATGTGCCGATCAACTTCGAATCGAACAGCTATGTCTTCTACGACGTCGTCAGTATCGACCCGGCGCGCGACCGCACATTCGACGAAGCACGCGACCGCGTGCTCGCCGACTGGAAAAACGATGAGACCCAGCGACTCTTGAGCGAAAAAGCCAATGCCTTGAAGGCCGAACTCGAGAGCGGCAAGAGCATGGACGACGTGGCGGCGGAAGCGGGCCTGCGCAAGCAGACGGCGGCGTCGATCACGCGTCAGTCCGGCGCGGCCGTTCTGGGTCAGGTCGGCGTCGCCGCGGCGTTCTCCGGTGGCGATGGAACGATCACCACGGCGCGCGGCCGCGAGTCGGGCTCACAGGTTGTCCTGAAGGTTACCGAAATCGCCCCTCCCGCCGATCCGGCCGCGAACGTCGCGGCGGAGGAGCGCCAGCAGTTGAAGGGTATCTTCGAAAACGATCTCCTGCAGAGCTACGTGACACTCCTGCAAAACGACACGCCGCTCAGCGTCAGTCCGGCCGCCATCGAAAACGCCAAGGCGATCGTCCGGTGAGCCAAAGTCTGAAACCTTTCATCGCCAAGGTCGCGGACGGTCAGTCCCTGACGCGATCCGAGGCGGAGGCCGCCTTCGCGGTGATGATGTCCGGCGAAGCGACGCCCTCGCAGATCGGCGGCTTCCTGATGGCGCTCCGCGTGCGCGGCGAGACCGTCGACGAGATGGCGGGTGCCGTCTCGGTCATGCGCGCCAACATGTCGCGGGTCGCGGCGCCGCCGGACGCCATCGACATCGTCGGCACTGGCGGCGATCACGCCGGCACGCTGAACGTTTCGACATGCTCGGCCCTCGTCCTCGCCGGGTGCGGTCTCGTCGTCGCCAAGCACGGCAACCGGGCCCTGTCCTCGAAATCAGGTGCGGCGGACGTGCTGGCCGCGCTCGGGGTCGACGTTGACCTGAAGCCGGATGCGATCTCGCGGGTGCTCGCCGATGCCGGCCTCTGCTTCATGTTCGCTCCGACGCATCACGCCGCGATGCGCTTCGTTGGTCCCAGCCGGGTCGAGCTCGGCACCCGGACGATCTTCAACCTGCTCGGACCGATGTCGAACCCGGCGGGCGTGAAGAAGCTGCTGGTTGGAGTGTTCTCGCCACAATGGCTGCTGCCGCTTGCGGAGACGCTGCGCGAATTGGGGACCGAATCCGCCTGGGTCGTGCATGGTGACGGGCTCGACGAAATGACCGTTTCGGGGACGACCGCGGTTGCTGCCCTCCATGACGGCGAGATCCGCACCTTCAGCGTCGAGCCGGAGGACGCCGGGTTGCGGCGTTTGCCCCTTGCCGAAATCAAGGGCGGGGACGCGGCGGCAAACGCCGCGGCGCTGACCGCAGTGCTCGGCGGCGCGAAAAACGCCTACCGCGACATCGTCTTGCTCAATAGTGCCGGCGCCCTGATGATGGCCGGCAAGGCTGAGGATATTCGCGGCGGCGTCGCAATGGCAGCCGATGCGATCGACAGCGGCCTGGCGCGTGCCGCCCTGGAGCGCCTGGCGGCAGCAACGCGCAAGTTCGGCGAGGCGTCCGCATGAGTGACATCCTTGAGCGAATCGAAGCCTACAAGCGCGACGAGATCGCCGCTGCCAAACAGCGCATGCCGCTCGCCGATCTCGAAGCCACGATCGATCCCTCGGATGCGCCGAGAGGATTTGCGGCGGCGATCCGGGCTCGGCACGCCGAGGGTCGGCTAGCACTCATCGCGGAAGTGAAGAAGGCCAGTCCCTCGAAGGGCGTGATCCGCGAGGATTTCGATCCGCCTGCTCTCGCTGCGGCGTATGAGCGCGGGGGCGCGACATGCCTCAGCGTCCTCACCGATACGCCCTCGTTTCAGGGTGCGCCCGCCTATCTGACGGCGGCTCGTGCGGCGACCGCGCTGCCGGCGCTGCGCAAGGATTTCCTGTTCGACACCTATCAGGTGGCCGAAGCGCGCGCCTGGGGCGCGGACGCGATTCTGATCATCATGGCCGCCGTCGACGATACGCTGGCGCGCGATCTGGAATCTGCCGCCGAGCACTACGGCCTCGACATCCTGGTCGAGATCCATGACGAAGCCGAAGCCGAGCGTGCGCTGAAGCTCCGCACGCCGCTGATCGGCATCAACAATCGCAATTTGCGGACCTTCGAGACCAGCCTGGCGACGGCCGAGAGACTGGCGGCGCTGGTGCCGGACGACCGGATTCTCGTCGGCGAAAGCGGCATCTTCACCCATGCCGACTGCCTGCGCCTCGCCGATCGGGGCATCCGCACCGTCCTCGTCGGAGAAAGCCTAATGCGCCAAGCCGATGTGGAGGCGGCGACGCGCGTGCTGCTCGGCGCGACCCGCCAATTGGGGGCCTTGTCATGACCGACACCAAGCAATCCGGGCTCACCCATCTCGACGCGGCTGGCGCTGCCTCGATGGTCGATGTCGGCGACAAGGCCGACAGCGTTCGGGTCGCAGAAGCCGAGGGTTTCGTCGCCATGCAGCCGGCGACGCTGGACCTGATTCTCGCCGGCGAGGCCAAGAAGGGCGACGTCATCGGCATTGCGCGGATCGCTGGAATCATGGCGGCCAAGCGGACGCACGAACTGATTCCGCTTTGCCATCCGCTGATGCTTGAGAAGATTGGCGTCGAGATAACGCCGGATGCGACCCTGCCCGGTCTGCGCGTCACGGCGTTGGCCAAGGTCAGCGGCAAGACCGGCGTCGAAATGGAGGCGCTCACGGCGGTCTCCGTCGCTTGTCTGACGATCTACGACATGGCCAAGGCGGTGGATCGCTCGATGCGGGTGTCCGGCATCCGGCTGCTGTCGAAGTCCGGCGGCCGTTCCGGCGACTTCACGGCGGCCGGGTCATGAGTCTGCTTCCCGTCGAGGAAGCCTATCGACGATTGGTGGGGAGTGCGGTGCCCCTCACCCGCACCGAGCAGTTGCCGTTACTGCAAGCGGCCGGACGCCTCCTGGCCGAGGACGTCCTGGCCCGCCGCACCCAGCCATCCTTCGATGCCTCGGCCATGGACGGCTACGCCGTCCGGGCTGAGGACGCGCAGTCGCCGTTCGAGGCCCTGCGGGTCGTCGGCGAATCCGCCGCCGGGCGCGCCTTCGACGGTAAGGTGGGAATCGGTGAAGCGGTGCGAATCTTCACCGGGGCACCAGTGCCGCATGGCGCGAATGCGATCCTGATCCAGGAAGACGCCCGCGTTGAGGTCGACGGCACCGTGCGGCCGACGGTTTCGCTTGAACCCGGCCAATTCATCCGGGCAGCCGGTATCGATTTCGCTGCGGGCGAGACGTTGTTGACCCGCGGCGCCCTGCTCACGCCCGGCGCCATCGCGCTTGCGGCAAGCTGCGGCTACCCCGCGCTGACGGTGCTGGCGCGGCCGAAGGTGGCCATCCTCGCAACCGGCGACGAACTCGTGCTGCCCGGCGAGCCGCTCGGTCCCTCGCAGTTGGTCGCCTCCAACCCGTTCGGCGTCGCGGCGATGGTGGTAGCGGCCGGCGGCGATGCGATCGACTGCGGGATCGCTGGCGACGACGTCGCCACGATCGACGCGCGCCTGAGCGATTCCATCCGGGACCGGGCGGATGTCTTCGTCACGATCGGCGGGGCGTCGGTTGGCGATCACGATCTGGTCGGCAAGGTGTTCGCCAACCGCGGCGTCGGACTCGACTTCTGGAAGGTCGCGATGCGCCCCGGCAAGCCATTGATGGCGGGGCGGCTCGGCGATCTGACGATCGTCGGACTGCCGGGCAATCCGGCCTCCTCCATGGTCGCGGCGAGGTTGTTCCTGGTTCCATTGGTGCGCCGGTTGGCAGGCCTTCCCGATCGCCAGCTCTACCGGCATGGGCTGCTCGGTGCGCCGATGCCTGAAAATGGCCTGCGGACCGACTTCGTCCGGTCGCGGCTGGAGGTTCGAGAAGACGGCGTCATCCGGGTCATTCCGCTGCCCCGCCAGGATTCCTCCCTCCTGTCCACCTACGCGCAGGCCGACGCGCTGCTCGTGCGGGCTCCTTCGGCGGCTCCGGCCAGTGCGGGCGAGGCTTGCCGCTACGTTGTGCTCGACGAATGGAAGGGTCTTGCGGAACACAACTAGAACAGATAGGTTTGTTCAGGTTTTGTTTTAGGGAGTCGCCTCGATGCTGACACGCAAGCAGCACGACCTTTTGTCGTTCATTCACGAACGGCTGAGGGATAGCGGGGTGCCTCCCTCCTTCGACGAGATGAAGGACGCGCTGGAGCTTCGCTCAAAATCCGGCATTCATCGCCTGATTACCGCGCTTGAGGAGCGGGGCTTCATTCGGCGCCTGCCCAATCGCGCGCGAGCGCTGGAGATCCTCAAGCTGCCCGAAGCGATGCAGAAGGACCGCCCTGCCCCCGTCGGCCACGCCGGGTTTACGCCGAGCGTGATCGAAGGAAGCCGCGACGCGGCACGCAAGACGTCTGAGCCGATTTCCCGACGCGCGACGACGAGACCGCCTGAACCGGCCACAGTCTCGATTCCGGTCATGGGCCGGATCGCGGCGGGCGTTCCCATTTCGGCGATCCAGCACACCACCCATTCCCTCGCCGTGCCGCCGGATATGCTTGGCGGCGGCGAGCATTATGCGCTGGAAGTCAAGGGCGATTCGATGATCGAAGCCGGAATCCTCGACGGCGACACGGTGGTGATTCGCCGCGCCGACACGGCGACGCCCGGGGAGATCGTTGTCGCGCTGGTCGACGAGGAGGAAGCGACGCTGAAGCGGTTTCGCCGGCGCGGCAATACGATTGCGCTGGAGGCTGCCAATCCGGCTTATGAAACGCGGATCTTCGGCTCCGAGCGGGTCAAGGTTCAGGGCCGGCTGGTCGGGCTCATCCGCAAATACTGAAGGCCGGACCGACAGTTGGCAACCGATCCCGCGGAGCCAACTTTTCGACCTGTGCCAGCTGCTGCTTGAGCCGCGAACCAGGCCGCGCCGCGCAGAGCCGTGACGGCGCCGCGAAGGAAGCGCGTGTGGATCGTTCCCGGGTCGGGGCGAGGTTTCGCGGTGTCCGGTTTGAATGGCCGCGGGGTGCCTTTCGATCATGTTCACCGGGTTTTCTTCTTGCCTCCCTTGCACCGGGCCCGTCGCGCAGGTATCTGCGTCCTCGGAGAGGTGGCCGAGTGGTCGAAGGCGCTCCCCTGCTAAGGGAGTATACGGGAGACCGTATCGAGGGTTCGAATCCCTTCCTCTCCGCCACTTCAGAACAGAACCGGGCACGCCGTGCGTGGCCGATTTTACGCCGGATGCGGCGGCGAGCGTTCTGAGCAAATCTCCCTTCGATCCCATGATGCGCACTTCGCCTTCAGCGACCTCGACCCTTTGGGCCAGCGCCCGCAGGTGATCGCGGCGATAGCCGCCTCCGTCGAGGCGCATCCGCTCCCTGGCCGTTTGGGCGAACTTGCGGACCATCTGCGGCGTAATCGCCTTCTGGCCTGAGCTTTCCAACAGGGCCTGCGCGCGGTCGGCATCGGCTCTCGCCTGATCGCGAATCGCCTTGAGGCCGGTGATGCGGTCCTTCAGCGCCGGATCGTCCAGATCAGCCACGCCCGATTCGATGGCGTCATACAGCCGCTTCAGCCGCAGATCGGTTTCAGCGGCGCGTTTGTTCAGTTCAGCGATATGTTCGCGGCGGCGGTCAGAACGGTCCTGACGGCGGTCGAGGACGGTGGCGAGGACCTGTTCCAGCCGCTCGGGTTGAAGCAGGCGCTTCTCCAGATGATCCGCAACCAAGGTGTCGAGCTTGCCCATCGGGATCGAGCGGCCCTTGCAGCCGGTCTCGCCCTGCCGCGCCTTGATCGAGCATGTGTAATAGCGATAGCGCCCGCCCTTGCCGGTCCTCAGCGTCATCGCCCCGCCGCAGTCGGCGCAAAAACAGATGCCGGTCAGGAGCGTCGGGCCGCTGACCACGCGCGCTGGCATGACCTTGGGATTGCGTGACCGAAGATGCGCCTGCACCGCATCGAACGTCTCGCGCGGGATCAGCGGCGGAACGGGCACCATGATCACTTCGCTGGCCGGTTTGATCTCCTTGGCCTTGGATCGCTTATTGAACTCATGCTCGCCGATATAGGTCTTGCGGGTCAGGATGCGGTGAAGCTGGCCGATGCCCCAGCGCCCGCCGTCACGGGTGAAGATGCGGCGCTGGTTGAGGTGGTTGACGATGGCCTTCACGCCCATCGGCCCAGACGTGCCGTCGCCTTCAAGGGCAAGCCGGTAAATCAGCCGCACCGTGTCGGCGTGCAGCGGATCGATCTCCAGCTTCTTCTTGATCTTGGCCCCGCGCTGCTCGGCCGCGACGACGCGGTAGCCGATGGGCGGCAAGGAGCCGTTCCAGAAGCCCTGCCGTGCATTCTCCTTCAGGGCGCGCAGGACGTGCTTGGCGTTCTCCTTTGATTGATACTCGTCGAACAGCGCCATGATCTGCCGCATCATGACGTGCATCGGATCGTCGCCCATCTCCTGGGTGATGGAGATCAGCTTGACGCCATTCTTCGCCAGCTTGCGGACATAGAACTCCAGCTCGAAGTGATCGCGGAAAAACCGGCTGAATGAGTGGACGACCACCACATCGAACGGCGCGGGCTTGCTGGTGCCCGCCTCAATCATCCGCTGGAACTCCGGGCGGCGGTCATTGGTCGCCGATGCGCCCATTTCCACGAAGGTATCGACAAGCTGATAGCCCCGCGTGGCACAGTAGGTTTCGCCCTGCTTGCGCTGATCGGGGATGGAGACATCATGCTCGGCCTGCCGCGCCGTCGAGACACGCAGGTAAAGGGCGGCGCGCAGCGGAACGGTCATGGCAGGCATCTCCTTGTCAAATCATCGGCACGGTCCGAACAGGTCGTCGAAAAGGTCGCCGAACCACGCCTCGAACAGATCGACTTCGGCGACTGTGACCGGAATATGCTCCGACCAGTCGTCGGTGACGGTCCATGTCGAGAGATCGTGTTTGACCGGACGCCCGACGCGGGGTTCCGGCATGTTGGCGTAGTCATGGAGGTCGGGCGGCAGCGCGCCGCTTCCGGCACGCCCGCGACGGTTCTTGCAGCGAGGGGCGCACGGTCTGGACATGCCAACAGGATCGCGCGGGCGCGAGGCAAACTGAACGACCCGAACCTGCGCCACGCCACGCGAAGCACCGTGGCGCGCAAAGACAGGACAGAGGCGGCGCTTTCGGCACGCCGATGATAGACTATGCCGACGCGCTCACCCATCCTTATTCCCCTTTCCGGCTGACCCTTGGCGAGACGGCCAGACCGAGGAACACCATCACGGCCTGATTGAGCCGCAGCACGTCTTCGTCATCGAGCCGCCCGACCTGCGAACCGACTTTCGATTTCGGAACCGTGGTGATCTTGTCCACCATCAGCCGGGAGAGAGAACGCAGCCCATTGCGCTCGTTCGGTTCGACCAGCAGCCGGAACAGCGGAGCCTCGGTCTCGTCCGTGGTGAAGGCGCAGATGGTGATGGAATCCGTCGCGTCGAAACTGTCGTCTTGCACGATGGCGACGGGGCGCGGCTTGCCCGCGTAATCCTTGCCGCCAGAGACCGTCCAGATGTCGCCGCGCCTCATTCATCGCCCCAATCGGACACGGCGTCGATGAACGCCTGATCGTCGCGGGCGTGATCGCTCACCGCCACGGCCAGCGACTGGCGATGGGCCTCCGATTTGAACGACGAGGCCCGCACATCCGGCACCCAAATCTGGATAGGACGCAGACCCTGCGCCCGCAGTCGCTCCCGATGCTCCATCACCTTCACCCGCGAAGGCTTTGCGCCCGATGTCGATGCCATGTTCTGCCTCCATCAACAGTTACATGTAACTTAACATGGCGAGCTGGAAAGAGGAAGGGGTTTCAGCCGGGACGGCAGGGAGTGACAGAAGTCGAAAAGGCCACAGTGCCGGAAATTGCATTGTAATCATTAGAGAAAATGCGATCAGCGGCACTGCCCTCGACCGACCGGCACGCCAAAAGCCAAGCCAAGTCAAAGACTTGGACGACGGCGAGCATGGCGCTTTTATCTTGCCGTCTTCCATATCGCACGATTTCGCCCCCCACGCCCAATTCCGGGACGAAGCAGAACCCTTTTGCAAAAAGAGCCATTACGTCCTTAATAGCGCAAATCGATGCTACAGGATTCGGCCATGAAAACCATGTCGGCTCGCGAGGCAAAGAACGCTTTCGGCCTGATGATTGACACGGCGCGGGCAGAACCGGTGCTGATCGAAAAGCATGGGCGCGGCGTGGTGATGGTTATTTCCGTGGAGGAATATGAGCGACTTTCCGAACGCAGAGAGCGAACCGGGAAGCCCGTTGAACCGGTCAGGGGGGCGTCGAAACTGTGACCAATGAAGCCTTCGCCCGAATCAAGATTGATCAGCTTCTGAAAGATACGGAGTGGCGTCTCACCGACGGCCGCAGTGTCCGGTATGAGTATCCGCTTGATGATGGCGGACGCGCGGACTACGCGCTGTTCGACCGTCAAGGGCGCGCGCTGGCCGTGCTCGAAGCGAAGAGCACAAGCGTCAGTGTAAGTGCTGGCGAAGCCCAAGGTCAGCGTTACGCCGATTTGCTGGGCGTGCCGTTCATATTCCTCTCGAACGGGGAGGAAATCTGGTTCCGCGACAAGGATCAGGACGCGCATTTCCGCAAGGTTGAAACCGTTTTCAGCCAAGACGATCTGGCCCGCCGAAAAGCGGCGCGAGACATTCGGCGCAGTCCGCTCGACATTCCGATTGATAGCCGGATCGCGGGTGGCGGCGGCAGGTTGCATCAAACCGCCTGCATCGAAACGGTCTGCCGGGAGATCGTCAACGGGCGGCGGAAAATGCTCGTCGAGATGGCGACAGGTACGGGCAAGACTCGCACGGCAGCCGCATTGTTGAAGCGCCTTTTTGAAGCAAACTGGACAACCCGCGCGCTGTTCGTCGTGGACAGGAACACGCTCGCGATCCAGACCGAAGACGCGTTCGCCGAACATCTTCCGCATCTTCCATGCTACCGCGTTCCGCGCACTGGCCGCAGATTCCAGGACGAAAAGCGCGTCACCATCGTCACGTTGCAGACATTGGTGAATGAGTACGAAAAATACTCGTCCGGCTATTTCGACATGATCGTCATCGATGAGTGCCACCGCAGCATCTATGGCAAATGGCGACGCGCGCTTGACCATTTCGACGGCATCAAGATCGGCCTGACGGCCACACCGTGCGTCATGCAGGATGCGCCGAACGTGGACGACGAAGACCGCGCGTCGATCCGTGACACGCTGCGTTTTTTCGAGGTTGGCCGCCCGACCTACAGCTATGGAATGGCCGAAGCGATCGCGGACGGCCACCTCGTTCCATACGAGATTTATCGCGCCATGACGGCACGCACGGCGGCGACCGAAGGCTTCCCTGTTGCGCGGAGCGACATTGATTGGGAGGCGCTCGATAGCGCGACCCGCACCGAGCTGGAAGCCCTGTTCGCCGACCGTGACCCGCTGATGGTCGATCCATCGGCGCTCGAACGAAAGTTCACGGTTCCCGAGCGCAACCGGGCCATGGTACGCGAGTTCCGCGACATTCTGGAGAATGGCTATACAGGCCCCAGCGGTATTCGCCGCGCGCCCGATTGGGGCAAAACCATCGTCTTCGCGGTCACCAAACGTCATGCCGAAACGCTCGCCCGCATGTTCGATGAGGCGTTCGCTGACAAGAAGCCAAGCCCCACGACACGCTACGCGGATTTCGTCGTCTCCGGTTTGGGTGCGGACGACAGCGTCGATGGGCCGGCCAAGATCAAGCGCTTCAAGAAAGAGGAATTCCCGCAAATCCTGGTCAGCGTGAATATGCTGGATACCGGGTTCGATTGCCCGGACGTGCGCAATCTCGTCATGGCGCGGTTCACCCACAGCTCGATCCTCTATCAACAGATGCGCGGACGCGGCACGCGCCTTTCGCCCGGCAAAGACCGCTTCACCATGTGGGACTTCACCGGCGTCACGCTGCGCCACGGCGATGACGAAAGCCCCGGCGAGGGCGGCGTTGTCGTCGTGCGCCCGGCAATCAAGCCGGAAGGCCAACCGCGCCGGATGCTGACGCTCGACCTGCATGACGAGATCGATCCGGCGACGCGCGAATGGGTCACGGTCGATGAGACCGGACACGCATTCCTCGATGTCGATGAGGCCAAGGCGGAAGCGCTCGGCGCGGCCTTCGAGACTTGGTTGAACGGGCAGGTTTTCAACTCTGATCAACTCCGCCTGCTGCATCTCATCAAGGAGCAGATCAAGGCGAACGCACGCGACTTGACGCTCTTCGAGAGCTGGCGCTTCGATTCCCCACCGCTATCGATGAATGGCGGTTTCGAGCGCGCCCGTGCCGTCTTCGGCGGCGAGGCGGAGCTGGAGCGCATTCTCTCCACCATGAACAGCGCTGTGTTTGGCATCGCTTCGTCGGGCGCGGCTGAAGTCGATCCGTCCCGGTCCGACAAACCCCTCAGTTAAAGGCCGACCATGCCCTTCACCCCCGACATGCGCCGCAAGGTCGATCAGATCCGCGATTATCTTTATGGCGGCGGCTATCCCGATCCGCTGTCGAATGCCGAACAGCTCAGTTTCCTGTTCTTTTTCTACATGATTGAGGGGCTGGACGCCTCGAATGTAAGGCAGGCCAAGGCCACCGGTCGGGACTATGCCTCCCTCTTCACGGGCGACTGGACGTTGCGCAATCCGTTGAACGCGCCCACCAAGGGCGTCGAGACGGTGCCGCGCGAGCGGATGCGCTGGTCGTCCTGGGCGAACGCCATGTCCGGCGAACAGCTCGTCACTTTCGTGCGCGACGAGGTGTTTCCATTCTTCGCCACCATCGGCGACGCCTTCGGCATGAGCTTCATGGCGCAGGCCCGGCTGGCCATCGACGAGCCGACCGTGCTCACCCAGATCGTGACGCTGGTGAACGAGTTGCGGCTGGAACAGTCGGACCCTGATACGAAGGGCGATCTGTTTGAGCATGTGCTGCGCCAGATCAAACAGGCTGGCGAACTCGGCCAGTTCCGCACGCCACGCCACATCATCCGCGCCATCGTCGATCTGGTGGACCCGAAAATCGGCGAAACGGTCTATGACCCCGCCGCCGGCACCGCCGGGTTCCTGGTCGCGGCCTATGAGCATATCCGCCTCGCCAATTCCTCTGCGAACGGTCGTGAGGTGGCGGAGTTGGAAGGCAAGACATTCGAACGCGGGCTTGGCGACCGGCTCAATCAGTCGCAATGGCGCAAGCTGCAAACCGCGACCTTCTACGGCAACGATGTCGATCCGAAAATGGTCAGTCTTGCCTCGATGAACCTGGCGCTGCGTGGCCTGCCCGACGTGCGCATCCTCAAGCGCAACGTGCTCACAACCAGCTTCGACCGGCAAATGAAGGCGGAAAAGGGCCTGCCGCTCGATGGCTATGATGTGGTGCTGGCCAATCCGCCCTTTTCCGGCCGTCTAGACCGCGACCGCATCGTCGATGACGTGCGGATCGGCACCAGCACCGCGACCGAACTGCTGTTCGTTAAATATATGATCGACAACCTGACCACGAATGGCCGCTGCGGCGTCGTCGTGCCCGAAGGCGTACTGTTTGGCTCCACCGGCGCGCACAAGGAACTGCGCCGTATCCTGATGCAGAACAACCAGGTGGAAGCGGTGCTGTCGCTGCCCGGCGGCGTGTTCCAGCCCTATTCGGGCGTGAAGACCTCGGTGCTGGTCTTCGCCAAGGGCGGGCGGACGGAACGGGTGATGTTCCTTCACGCCAGCAATGACGGCTTCAAGCTCGACGCCAATCACGAGCAGCCCATTGAGGCCGACGATCTGCCGGGCCTGATCGCCGCCTTTAACAGCCGCGCGGAGATGTGGGCCGACTGGCAGGCCCGCGATGCAGATAAGCCCTGGACCGAAAACTGGTGGTTCGCGAATGCCACAACCATCGAGGGCGAGGACTGGAACCTGTCTGCCTCCCGCTACCGGCCCGAAAGCCGCGAGGCGGCGGAGCACCGCGACCCGCGCGAACTGCTAGCCGAATTGCGGGACGAAACGGCGGCGATCCTCGGCGATATCGAAGCGCTGGCGGCGGAACTCGGGGAGCGGGCGGCGTGAACGGATGGCCTGATGCGCCGCTAGGGGAGATTTGCGACATCGTGGGCGGTGGAACACCGAGCCGCGCTGTCCCGGAGTATTTCGGCGGCGATATCCCTTGGATAACGCCTACCGATGTGACGAAGAAAAATGGCCGCTACCTTGAGGGCGGCGCGAACACGATCACCGATGTCGGCCTGAAAAATAGTAGCGCCCGCCTTCTGCCTGCAAGGTCTGTCCTGCTCACGTCTCGGGCTACTATCGGCTATACGGCTATCAACACCATACCTGTGGCGACAAATCAGGGTTTTGCTAACTTCATTTGTGGCGACCGTGTCTTTCCAGAGTATCTGGCTCACTGGCTTGAATGGTCGCGGGACGCCTTAATCAATNCTTCATTTGTGGCGACCGTGTCTTTCCAGAGTATCTGGCTCACTGGCTTGAATGGTCGCGGGACGCCTTAATCAATTTAGAGGCCGTTTCGAAACCCCGGAAAGCCGATGTTCGTAGTTTCTCCGCATAACCCCCACGGGCAGGAAACCGGCGAAACTGCATCGCTGACAGCGGCCAAATCTCATTCCGAACTGCGTGGTAGAGAGTTTTGAAACGGACTCTTAGCGTCGGGAGCAACCTTCAAGGAAATCAATAAATCGACGTTGAAGAAACTTGGAATTCCCCTCCCGCCGCTTGACGAGCAGCGGCGGATTGTGGGGTTGTTGGACCGGGCGGCGGAGATCAGGCGCCGCGCCGACGCCGCCCGCGCCAAGGCCCGCGCCATCATCCCCGCCCTCTTCCTCGACACCTTCGGCGACCCCGCGACCAATCTCAAGGGATGGCCGGTGGTGACGGTCGGCGATCTTCGGGGTGTTGAGCTTCGCAATGGTATCTCGCCCTCAAAAACCGGGAAGGTGATTGGAAACGTCCTGACGCTATCCGCGATTACACGCGGAGCATTTGATGCGAGCGCGCGGAAAGAAAGCACGTTTGCCACATCGCTTGCTGAGGAACAGACCGTGTCACGGTCATTGTTTCTGATCTGTCGCGGCAATGGAAATCGTCATCTTGTGGGTCAAGGTGCATTTCCATCTTCGAATATGCCGGGGGTGGCGTTTCCGGATACCATGATCGCGCTGCGAGTCATGGAGTCCCAAATCACACCTGCATATCTGGCAGCAGTTTGGTCGTCGGCCCATTTGCGGGCGCAAATTGATGCTGCGGCCAAAACCACCAACGGTACGTTCAAGATCAGTCAGGGCGCGATTGTGAGATTTTCGTTTCCGCTCCCGCTACTCGAACTGCAAGTTGCCTTTTCTGAACAGGTCCACCACCTCGAACTGCTGGCGCGTCATCTCGACGCCGCTGCCGCCAAGGCCGAAGCCATGGCCGCCGGACTGTCGGCGGAGGTGTTTGGTCAACCGCCGCAAAAGGGGAACGGCCATGCCGGTGCGCAGGCGGGGCAATAAGCTCGACCGCTGGGAGATTGCCCTCATCAAGGCCATGGTCGCCGATGGGCAATGGCCCAACGATCAGGACATCCTCGCCTATTTCACGCGGCCCTCGCGCTCGATCAATCACCGCGCCGTCGCCGAAATCAGGACGAAGAAGAAACATGCGGCTGTGAAAGCCGCGACCGCCGAGGAGTTGGACAGTTTCATCGCATCCTGGCCGGAGGTGGATGCGGAAACCGGCCTGTCGCTGCGCGGCGACGAACTGCTGATCAAGGCGCGCGAGGCAATGATCGCGGCCGTCCACACCTTCAATAGCGGTGGCCTGACATTCCGCGCCGAACTGTTCATCGTCACCGCCGTCATCGCTTGGACCTATCTTCTCCACGCATGGATCAAGCGCGAAGGCATCGATTACCGCCATACCAAGAATCAGAACGGCGAGAAAATCGTCGTCAGGACGCCGAGCGGCGCGGAAAAATACTGGGAACTGTCCCAGTGCCTCAAGCACGCGCGCTGTCCCTTAGAACAGGGCACCAAGGACAATCTCGCCTTTCTGCTCGACCTGCGGCACGAGATCGAACACCGCTCGACCAGCCGGATCGACGATGCCGTCAGCGCCAAGCTGCAAGCCTGCTGCATCAATTTCAACGACGCCATCAAGAGCCTGTTCGGCGCGCAATACGCCCTCGAACGCCGCCTGCCGATCGCCCTGCAATTCGTAACCTTCAGCCCGGATCAGCGCGCGCTGCTGAAAAAGGCCGGGACGCTGCCGCGCCATGTCGAGACGATGATGGACGCCTTCGAGCGCCAGTTGACGCCCGAACAACAGGCCGATCCGCGTTTTGCCTTCCGCGTCTTCATGGTCCACAAGACCGCGAACCGCGCGTCCGGTGCCGACCTTGCGGTTGAACTCGTCCCGCCCGGATCGGACATCGCGGAAAAATTCAATCTCGCCCTGAAGGAGGTCGAGAAGCGGAAGTACCTGCCCAGCGAGATCGTGAGCACGATGGTGGCAGAAGGCTGGGGCGGCTTCACCATGGACAGCCACACGAAGCTGTGGAAGCGGCTTGAAGCTAAGAGCCCTACGAAGGGCTATGGCGCGGTCGCGGTCGGCAAGCAATGGTGCTGGTACGAAACCTGGCTCAATCGCGTGCGCGAGGAATGCAAACAGTATCCGGACCAATACCGGACAGTGCTGGCTGACCGCGGTTGACGTTGGTGGCGCATGAACCCACCACACTTTCTGGGGCGTACGGACGATGATCCCGGATGATCGTGATGAAGTCGCACGTATCCAGACCAGGCTTGTCGTGCTGGAAGCCGAGCGCGCGGAACTTGAGGCTTCGCTGGCGAAGATCGAACGTCGTCGCGCCGATGCCTTAGCCGCCGATCTTCCGTCGGCGGCTGCCTCGACTACGCCAACGGTAACCACGGCATCGTCGGCGATCGACAAGGTCGCGCTCTTTCGGCGTCTGTTTGCGGGTCGCCCTGACGTTTTTCCTGTCCGATGGGAGAACCGGAAGACCGCCAAGTCGGGCTATGCGCCCGCGTGCGCGAACGAGTGGGTCAAGGGAGTATGTGGCAAGCCCCAGGTCAAATGTGGCGAGTGCCCTCATCAAGCCTTCATCCCGGTTTCCGACGACATAATCGAAAAGCATCTGCGCGGCGGCGACAGCCTTCGCCCCTCTGGTGGTGACTTCGTCGCAGGCGTGTATCCGCTGCTTCCAGACGAGACCTGTTGGTTTCTTGTTGCCGATTTCGACAAGGAGAATTGGGCGGCCGATGCGTTGGCCATGGTGGAAACGTGCCGCGCCAAAGGGGTGCCTGCTGCCCTTGAGCGTTCTCGATCCGGTAATGGTGGTCATGTCTGGCTTTTTTTCTCTGAGCCGGTTCCGGCGCGCACTGCACGACAGCTTGGCGCTGCTATGTTGACGGAGACCATGGAGCGCCGCCCCGAAATAGGATTTTCCTCGTATGATCGCTTCTTTCCAAGCCAGGACACTATGCCGGTTGGCGGCTTCGGCAATCTGATCGCTTTGCCTTTGCAGCGCAGGGCACGCGAGCTTGGGAACAGCGTCTTCATCGACCAGGACCTTCGCACGTACGACGACCAATGGGCGTTCCTGGCGGCGATGCCACGGCTGTCCGCCAATGCTGCATCGGAACTTGTTGCCGATGCAGAGAAGCGCGGCCGTGTTCTGGGTGTCCGGATGCCGGTGGAAGACGAGGATGCTGACGAACCGTGGCGCATGACGCCGTCGCGGCGGCCAAAGGCTGGTCCGATCAGCGTTCCTCTGCCGAGCAAGATCAAAATCGTGTTTGCCGATCAGCTCTATATTGACCGGACCGAGTTACCGGCGGCGATGACAGCACGGCTCATACGTTTGGCAGCCTTCCAAAATCCCGAGTTCTATCGCGCGCAATCCATGCGGTTCCCGACCTTCGGCAAGCCCCGGATCATCTCTTGCGCCGAACTTCATGCGCGTCATGTTGGATTGCCACGGGGGTGCCTCGATGAAGCCGTTGCGCTGATCCGAGGCGAGGGCGCCGAAGTTGAGGTGGACGACCTCAGGGTGATCGGCAATCCGCTTCCAAGCCGGGTGAGATTTCAGGGGACGCTGTACGGCCCACAGGTCAAGGCATTCGACGCCCTCCTGCCGCATGACCATGGCGTGCTCGCGGCGACGACGGCCTTCGGCAAGACGGTTGTGGCTGCCTCGCTCATTGCACAACGTGGACGTAATGCGCTTGTTCTCGTCCATCGTCGCGAGTTGCTCACCCAATGGGTGGAGCGCCTCAAGACATTTCTCGATATCGATCCGAAGGACATCGGCATCATTGGTGGTGGGCGCCGGAAGCCGACCGGCATCATTGATGTTGCGCTGATCCAGAGCCTCGTGCGTCAGGGCGAGGTATCCGACCTGGTGGCGGACTACGGCCATCTTGTCGTCGACGAATGCCACCATCTCTCGGCGGCGAGCTTCGAACTGGTGGCTAGGCGGGCAAAGGCGCGGTATGTCCTCGGGCTATCGGCAACCGTAGCTCGAAAAGATGGTCGCCATCCGATCATCTTTATGCAGTGCGGTTCTATTCGACATCGCGTTGATGCGCGTACGCAGGCCGCCGGGCGGGGGATCAATCACCGCGCCAAGCATCGGTCGACGGAGTTTCAGTTGCCACCGCCTTTGGCTGCCTCAGATCGCCCTTCCATGCCGGCGGTCTACGCGGCCATAGCGCAAGACGAGCCGCGCAACAACCTGATCTTCGACGACGTTCTGAAGGCTCTCGAAGCAAAGCGGTCCCCTATCTTACTGACGGAGCGCAGGGACCATCTCGAATACCTCGAGAAGCGCTTTTCGCGCTTCGTGCGCAATCTTGTTGTCCTTCGGGGCGGGATGTCTGCCGGCGAACGCAAGGCGGCTGAGGCTGCCCTACAAGTAGCCGATGACCAGGAACGGCTTATCCTTGCTACGGGGCGCTATATTGGAGAGGGCTTCGACGATCAAAGGCTCGACACGCTTTTCCTCACGATGCCCATATCCTGGAAAGGTACGCTGGCTCAGTATGTTGGTCGTCTGCACCGCCAGCATGACGGGAAGACCGAGGTTCTCGTCGTCGACTACGTCGATGAGCTGGTGCCGATGCTTGCGCGAATGGCGGCAAAACGACGAGCCGGGTATCGGGCGCTCGGCTACACCATCGAATAGAGGCGGCGCGGCCAAATGTGGCCCAGAAAGGCTCCTTCGTTGGGCAGGTACGGGTGCAGACAGGCGTGGGACCAACTGCAATCATAGTGCTATAGCGTAGCAATAGTGCTCATCATCGTCGGGCGTGGCCCGCCACGCCTAAGTCATTGATTTTCTAGCAGCGGATGGGCACACCCCGTCGGATCCTGCGAAAAAGCATTGCCGACAAGGCGTTCATGACGTGGTTGAGCGTGTCGTGCGAGGGCACGCCCCACGCGAAAGGCAGAAAGCGCCTAAGGAAATCCAGCTTCTGGCCGGCCCATTCCTCAATCTCGACGCAGTCCTCCGCTCCTGCCATCGTGCCACAAAGCCCGATCAACAGAATCTCCGGCAAGGGATGGATCACCGTCCACGTCTGACGCGGGTCTTCGAGGGCCGCGACCTGATCCAAAAGCGACCGGCCGGACATCGGAAACCTCACAGATTCGAGGTCTCCTATGAATCACGGCAGTCCCCGTGCCGGAATCCCCCCTCCCTTCAAGCGATTGCTCCGGGTCTGGTCCACGCTTCTTGGCCTTTAGCGTAAAAAGACCCGGTGGGTTCAACCGGTCAACGCAACATGATGGCTGTCATGATGCGCTGGCCCTCCGTGCCAATGACGATGAGACATCGACCACCCGGGAATTTACCCTTGAGGGCGCAGGTAACGTATCGACATGGTAATGCCCCAGAT
>NZ_JAZHLJ010000054.1:0-27302 GCF_036549495.1 Aurantimonas sp. C2-5-R2 | reverse complement strand
TCCCATGAAGCACCTCCTGCTCACAGAGAATCAAACCGAACATCAAATGGGAACCCGTCGATTCAAATTATTCGCCGGATGCTCTAGTTCACCACGGCACTCACAATCTCCAGCCTGTCGGTACCGATGACGAACTTGGCCCGACCCTGCCGCAGGGCGCTCCAGCCTACCCCAATTGCCGGTAGGCGAGCTTGGCGATCTCCTGAAGCCGGTCCTGGGGCAGATCGCCCACCAGCGCGCAACTGATCCCCTCGGCCGTCCACACCAGCGATTTCAGGCGGCCGGCCGCCGAATAGCGAAACGAGGTCTCCCGCGCGGTGTCAGCCGGCACGATGTAGAGCGTCACGCGGCCGCCCGCCGCGTCCTCATACATGAATTGCGCGGCCGGCCCTTCTTGCGACGGCAACAGCCGGCCGCCGACAAGGTCGAGACCGGTCGCTCGCAGGTCGGGCACGGTGAGGGCGCGATCGAGCCGCTTGGAAAGCCATGCTCCGAGGTGCGTTTTCTCGTCGGCCCTCACTTCCACCGGGTGGAGGACTTCGGTTGCGTAAAGGGCGTGGGCCTGCTCGGCCTCGCCGGCGAGCGACAGGGGCGCGGGCGAGGCGACAGTGAGGACATCGCGGCCATACCAGCCGCCCGCGCCACCAATCGCCAGGATCAGGACGGCGGCCGCGGCCATGCCCGACCAGTTGCGGGCCGGGCGCTTGCGATCGCGGGCGATGCGGTGAACCGCCAGCCGCGCCGGAACGGCCTCGCCCGCCACATGACCATATAAGGCTCGCAGCGCCTGGTTTTGCTGTTGCCAATCCGCGACCTCCCGGGCGGCGGCAGGCTGGTCCGCGAGATACCGCTCGACCTCGGCACGACGCCGCGCGTCCAGGACACCGTCGGCAAAAGCCTGCAGGTCGTCCTTGGTGATCGTCGCGTCGTCGCGGCTCATTTCACGGTCCTCAGCATCGGTGCGTCGGCTTGCGTCATCTGGCGCAGGGTCGCGCGAGCGCGTCCAAGACGCGACATCAGCGTACCGATCGGGATAGCGAGCACGGCGGCCGCGTCGGCGTAGCTCAACTCTTCGACGGCAACCAGCAGCAACGCCTCACGCTGGTCCGACGGCAATTCCTGCATGGCCCTAGCCGTCTCGGCCAGCGCCAGCCGACCCGGCTGGACATTCGCCGCCCGCGGCTCGCTTGGCAGGTTTTCGAAGGGAATGGGATCGGGCGCCCTGCGGCGGCGCCGCAGATCGTTGCGATAAACGTTCAGCAGGACGCGAAACAGCCAGGCCCGCAACGGCCCCGAGGGCTTCCACAAATGGCCCTTGCGGATCGCTCGTTCGAGGCAGTCCTGGACGAGATCGTCGGCGAGATCGGGATTGTGCGTGAGCGCCCGCGCGTAGCGTCGCAACGCCGGCACGCATGTCTCCATCTCGTCCAGGAACCGGGACATCGCTGCGACTAGTTCTCCAGGACGACGTGCCAGACTCCGCCGACGCCGTCGCCCGTCGTCTCGCCCGGCGCCTTGTCGTTCTGCCACAGATAGAGCGGCATGCCGTCATAGGCCCATTGCTTGCCGCCGTCCTTGCGTTCGACCAGGGAGTAGTCGCCGTCGGCCGACGCATCATCCGCCGCCATCGCCGGCGGCCACTTCGTCGCGCAGTCGTCATAGCAGTTGGTGACGCCCTTGGTGTCCTTGTCGAAGGTGTAGAGGGTCATTCCGTCGGCGTTGGTCAGGATCTCGCCCTTGTCGGTCTCCATCGATTTGATGGCGCCGCCGGCATAGTCTCCGGCATGGGCCAACGGGACGGCGAGGGACAGGGTCGCTGCGGCGAGAAGCAGGGATCGCATGCGCATGGGAGTCTCCTTGAGGGTGCTTGGGTTCGGCTTACCTCCAGGACAACAGCGCTGGCGCGGAGTTATTCCCTGACGTCGGACTCTTTTTTCGATCGGGCCTGTGTACCCTTACGCCGCCCCCAGTTCTGCCACCAACGCCTTCACCGCCGCGCGGGTGGCGTCGAAGCCGCCGCCGGTGTCGATGACGAAGTCCGCCCGGGCGCGTTTCTCGGCATCCGGCACCTGCTTGGCCAGAATCGCCGCGAACTTTTCCTCGCTCATGCCAGGGCGTGCGAGCACGCGCTCGCGCTGGATCGCCGCCGGCGCGCTGACCACCACGATCTTGTCGCAGCGCGCCTCGGCGCCGGTCTCGTAAAGCAGCGGAATATCGAGGAGGGCGAGAGGCGCGCCGGATTTCTGCGCGTCGGCGAGAAACGCCTGTTCCTCGGCCCGCACCAGCGGGTGGACGATTGCCTCCAGCCGTTTCAGCGCGTCGGGATCGTTCAGCACTTCCGCGCCCAAAAGCTGGCGATCGACGATGCCGTCAATGACCGTTCCCGGAAATTCTGCCTCGATCAGCGGCGCGGCACGGCCGGCATAAAGCCGATGCACCGCAGCGTCGGCATCATGCACCGGCACGCCCTCGTCGGCGAACATGGCGGCGGCGGTCGACTTGCCCATGCCGATCGAGCCGGTGAGGCCGAGGACGATCATCGCCCGCCCTGTCCGTGATGGCCTCGCATCGCTGTCAGACCCCGCTGTCGATGTCGCGGATGATTTTCGCGCGCAGCGCCTCGTCGACCACCGGGCGCCGGCCGAACCAGCGCTCGAAGCCCGGCACCGCCTGATGCAGCAGCATGCCGAGCCCGTCGGCATGGCGAAGGCCACGCGCCTCGGCCGCCTGCAATATCGGCGTTTTGAGCGGCACATAGACGATGTCGGTGACCAGCGCGTGATCGGGCAAGGCGGCAAGGTCCGGCAGCTTCGGCGCGAACCAGTCCGGCGTCTCATCGTCGGGGTCACTGGCCGGAATCGGTACGGTGTTGACCAGAAGATCGGCGGCCTTCAGCTGTGCCTCCCGCTCCGCCTCGCCATGGCCGCTGACGCCGGGGCCGAAGCGCGCCGCCAGTTCCTCGGCCCGCTCGAGGGTGCGGTTGACGATCCGCACGGATTTGACGCCGCGCTTCAACAGCGCGAAGATCACGGCCCGTGCCGCGCCGCCGGCACCGAGCACCACCGCCGTCTCGGCGTCGGCCCAGCCGGGCAGCCGCTCGTCGAGATTGGCCGCGAACCCATAGGCGTCGGTATTGCCGCCGACGAGCCGGCCGGATTTTTCAAACCACAGCGTGTTCACCGCGCCGATCGCCTCGGCCGCCGCGTCCCGCCGCGTGACCGCGGCGAAGGCGGCCAGCTTGTGCGGGATCGTCACATTGCCACCGACAAAGCCATTCTTGCGCAGGCTTTTCAGGAAATCGGCGATCTCCTCGGGCGGCACGCCGACGCGGCGATAGGAGCCGGCAAGGCCGAATTCGGCGAGCCAGCTCTGATGGATCATCGGCGAGCGCGAATGCCACACCGGCCAGCCGGTGACGAAGGCCTTGGGGCCGTCGGGGGCCGCCTGGACATCGCGCGGATCGAAGATCGAGCCTTCGCCGCGCGGGCGGTCCGCGCCGCTGACATAAGGCTGCGGCGTCCACTCCGCGTCGGTATCAGCCATCGATCTCGCCCCGTACGCGCAGCTCTTTCAAGAGCGGCAGCAGCGGCAGGCCGATGATGGTGAAATAGTCGCCCTCGATCCGCTCCATCAGCTGGATGCCCTCCTTCTCGATCTGATAGGCGCCGACGCTGGTCGTCGCCTTCTGGCCGGCGGCGGCGAGATAGCGGCCGATGAAGCCCGGATCGAGTTGGCGCAGGGTGATCGCGGCGGTGGCAACGTGCCGCCAGGTGACCACGCCGTTCTCGACCAGCACAACGGCGCTGTTCAGCGTATGGGTGCGCCCGGAGAGTTTCAGGAGCGTACGGCGCGCCTCTTCCATGTTGGCCGGTTTGTAGAAGATCTCGTCGTCGAGCGAGAGGGTCTGGTCGGCGCCGATGACGATCTCGCCCGGATGGCGGGCCGAGACGTCGGTGGCCTTGGCCTCGGCGAGGATCGCGGCGACGTCTTCAGGTCCGGCACCCGATTGCAGGAGCGGCGCCTCAACCGCCCGCTCGTCGAGCTCGCTCGGCTCGACGGTGAAGTCGATCCCGGCGTTCTTGAGGAGTTCCTTGCGGTGTATGCTGCCGGAGGCGAGCACGATGCCCTTGGCCATTTTGTCCCCATTTTAACCGTTTCTTCACGCCCGAGAGGCTTGATAGCGCCTCGAGGGCCGAAACGCCATTGGCGCCGCTCGGGACTCGATTCGGCATCGCTTCGCAAGGGGCCGGCCGCCTCCACCCCCGGAAATCCGCCGGGCCTGTGGGTTAAGGAAGAGTTAAGCCGGCCCGCCTCCGTGCAGAACCGGGCCGAGGCGCATAAGTCGGCTTTCGTCCACAATCGGCGACGATGCACGGCCTGTGGGCGTCCGAACGGACATTTGTGGACGACGCAGGTTCATCCCATGCTTTCCACAGCTCCCGGACAGGTTTTCGGCAACGCGCGTGCCTCGCTAACATCCTGACGAATCTGGCGGATTGGTTAAAAGTTTAACGTTTCTCACACCGTTGGGCCAAAACCGCTCATTCGGGCTGTGGACGAGCGTGAAACGGCCGCCATCTACCGCCGCTTGTGAATTCCGGCTATCCACCGACTCATAGAATCAAAATAACGATTTCTCTTGAAATCTTTCTTTTTTATTAGGAGCCCAAACCTGATGCAGAAGCGCAAGCTCGTCCGGGTCCTGGAAGGCGAAAGCGTCTTTCCCCCTCCAGTGTGGCTCATGAGACAGGCCGGCCGCTACCTTCCCGAATATCGAGCAACCCGGGAAAAGGCCGGCGGGTTCCTGGATCTCTGCTACAATCCGGATCTTGCGACCGAGGTCACCTTGCAGCCGATCCGTCGCTTCGGATTCGACGCGGCGATCCTGTTTTCCGACATTCTCGTGATCCCGGACGCGCTTGATCGCGGTCTACATTTTGTGCAGGGCGAAGGCCCGAAGCTGACGCCGATCCGCCCGGATGAGATCGCTAATCTCGATCCATCGCGCGGCGAGACTCATCTGGCCCCGGTGATCGCGACGGTCGGTCGGCTACGCCAAGAACTGCCCGACGAGACGACACTGATCGGCTTTTGCGGCGCGCCCTGGACGGTGGCGACCTACATGATCGCCGGCCACGGGACGCCGGATCAGGCCCCGGCGCGGCTATTCGCCTATCGCAATCCGGCCGAGATGGAGACGCTGCTGTATCTGCTGGCGGAGATGAGCGCCGACTACCTGATCCGCCAGTTGCAGGCGGGTGCCGACTGCGTCCAGATCTTCGATTCCTGGGCCGGCGTTCTCGACGAGGCGTCGTTCGAAGCCTATGCCGTGCGGCCAGTTGCCCGGATGGTGGAAAAGGTCCGTGCCGCGGTGCCGGGCGCGAAGATCATCGGCTTTGCCAAGGGCGCGGGATCGCTTTTGAACACCTATCGTGAAAAGACCGGCGTCGATGCGGTCGGCCTCGATTGGTCGGTGCCGGTGTCGCAGGCGAAGGAATTGCAGAAAGCTGGCGCCATCCAGGGCAATCTCGACCCGCTGCGGCTGATCGCCGGCGGCAAGGCGCTGGAAGACGGCGTCGACCGGATTCTCGACAACCTCGGTGATGGGCCGTTGATCTTCAATCTCGGCCACGGCATCACGCCCGAGGCGCCGATCGCCCATGTCGAAGCCCTTCTCGATCGCATCAGGACCGCCAAGCCATGAACCAGAACACCCCACCATCGAGCAAGTCCGCGACGAAGTCGGCCAATGGCGGGCGGACCGCCGTCGTCGCTGTCGTCGCACTGGCGCTTGTCGCAGCCCTGTTCGTCCTGGTGCCGGTCGAATGGCAGCTCTGGATCAAGGCGCTCCACATCTTCGTCATCATCGCCTGGATGGCCGGCATGCTCTATCTGCCGCGGCTATTCGTCTACCACGCGGAAGCGGGACCGGGCACGCCCCAGTCCGAGACCTTCAAGGTGATGGAACGGCGGCTGCTCAAGGGCATCATGACGCCCTCGATGATCCTGACGTGGGTGCTCGGCCTGTGGCTCGCCTGGAAGGTGTTCGAGTTCCAGGGTGGCTGGATTCATGCCAAGATCGCCCTCGTCCTGGTGATGTCCGGCCTGCACGGCTATCTGTCCGCCTCGTTCAAGCGGTTCGAGCGGGACGCGAACACCACATCCGGCAAGTTCTGGCGGGTGATGAACGAGGTGCCGGCGGTCATCCTGATCCTGATCATCATTCTGGTCGTGGTGAAACCGTTCTGATCGCTGACGACAGCTTGGAGAGGAAGCCGGGCAGATGGATCAAAAAACGACCGCTCTTGTGGTCATGGGTCCGTCGGGCGTCGGCAAGACGACGACGGCAAAGCTGCTTGCGGAACGTCTTGGCTGGTCCTTCGCCGAGGCGGACGAGTTTCACTCGGCCCGGAACATCGCCAAGATGGAATCCGGCGAGCCGTTGAACGATGACGACCGGGCGCCTTGGTTGTCGGCCATTCGCGACTGGATCGCCGATCAGGCCAGCCATGGCGTTTCGAGCGTTGTCGCCTGCTCGGCCTTGAAACGGCGCTATCGGGATGTTCTGCGCGAGGCGGCCCCGAGCGTGCGCTTCGTCTCGCTCACCGCCGACCAGGATCTGGTCGGCGACCGCATCGGCCGCCGCACTGGCCACTACATGCCGAATTCGCTGCTCCAATCGCAGTTCGACGATCTGGAACCGCTGCAATCCGACGAGGATGGCGTGACAGTATCCGTCGGCATTCCGCCCGAAGCGGTTGTGAGTCACGCCCTTGAAGCACTTGGGTTCGACAGGCAAGATTAGACGACCGCGACCGGCGGTTGTGAAACGGGGCGGTAACCGCGATAGGAGGCATTCGCGTCGGGCGCCAACGCGCCTCTTGCGCGGTCTCGCAACCACCGCTATATCACAATGGACTATCCCGCCTTTCTTGGGCGTTGCGCGACCATTTCTGGTCGCCTCGTCCCTGCCGCAGAACCGTTTAGCGTTTCCGGCCCCCAGCGTTTCCCCATTGTCGCCTTCATCTGTTTCGACGCGATCCGTCGGCACGAACCCCAAAAGAGCCTATTTCCGAATGAAACTTCAGGACCTGAAGAACAAAAGCGCACCCGAATTGATCGCGTTTGCCGAAGAGAACGAGGTCGAGAACGCCTCCGTTCTGCGCAAGCAGGAGTTGCTGTTTGCGATTCTCAAGCAACTCGCGGCGCAGGAAGTCGAAATCATCGGCGAGGGCGTCGTCGAAATTCTCCAGGATGGCTTCGCTTTTCTGCGTTCGCCCGAGGCGAATTACTTGCCGGGCCCGGACGACATCTATGTTTCGCCATCGCAGATTCGTAAATTCCAGCTGAAGACCGGCGATACGGTCGAGGGACCGATCCGCAGTCCCAAGGACGGCGAGCGCTATTTCGCGCTGCTCAAGGTCAACACGATCAATTTCGACGATCCCGAGAAGATCCGCCACAAGAGCCACTTCGACAATCTGACGCCGCTTTATCCGACCGAGCGGTTTAAGATGGAGCTCGATGATCCGACCTCCAAGAAGGATATGTCGGCCCGGGTCATCGATCTCGTCGCGCCGCTCGGCAAGGGCCAGCGCGCGTTGATCGTCGCGCAGCCGCGTACCGGCAAGACGGTACTTCTGCAAAACATCGCCCATTCGATTACCGCGAACCATCCGGAATGCTATCTGATCGTACTGTTGATCGATGAGCGGCCCGAGGAAGTGACCGACATGCAGCGTTCGGTGAAGGGCGAGGTGGTGTCGTCGACCTTCGACGAGCCGGCGCAGCGCCACGTCCAGGTCGCCGAAATGGTGATCGAAAAGGCCAAGCGCCTGGTCGAACACGGCCGCGACGTCGTCATCCTCCTGGATTCGATCACCCGCCTTGGCCGCGCCTACAACACCACCGTTCCCTCGTCGGGCAAGGTGCTGACCGGCGGTGTCGACGCCAACGCCCTGCAGCGGCCGAAACGCTTCTTCGGCGCGGCGCGCAATATCGAGGAAGGTGGCTCGCTGACCATCATCGCGACGGCGCTGATCGATACCGGCAGCCGCATGGACGAGGTGATCTTCGAAGAATTCAAGGGCACCGGCAACTCTGAGATCGTCCTTGATCGCAAGGTTGCCGACAAGCGTATCTACCCGGCGATGGATATTCTAAAGTCCGGCACCCGTAAGGAAGACTTGCTGGTCCCGAAGGGCGATCTGCAGAAGATTTTCGTGCTGCGCCGGATCCTGTCGCCAATGGGCACGACCGATGCGATCGAATTCCTGAACGACAAGCTGAAGCAGACCAAGAGCAACGCCGATTTCTTCGATTCGATGAACACCTGATCGCTTTCGCGTCCGACGGACGCGAATGGCGTGACTCACGTGAAACGGCGGTCCTTTCTGGCCGCCGTTTTTCGTTGCGCTGAGGCCCGGCTTGACTGCGACGGCTCGGACGGCGAAGCCTGCAGCGAGCAACCAGGAGGGATCGGGGATGACAGAGAAACCGGACGCGGTGGCGCGGGTCGAGGCCGATGCCGAGGGCCTCAAGATTGCGGTCGTGGAGACCGCGAAATCGGCCCGCTCGGCAGAGGAAGCGGCGAAGGCCGTCGGCGCCAGCGTCGGCCAGATCGTCAAATCCCTGGTGTTCAAGGGCACTGCGACCGGCCAAGCCTATCTGCTGCTGGTGTCGGGTGCCAATCGGGTCGACGAGGCTTCCATGGCGACGCATTTCGGCGAGGCGCTGGAGCGGCCCGACGCCGATTTCGTCCGTCAGGCGACCGGCTTTGCCATCGGTGGGGTTTCGCCGCTGGGGGCTTCGCGCAAGCTCGCCACCCTGATGGATGAGGATCTGTTCCAGCACGCCACCGTCTGGGCCGCCGCGGGGACGCCGCGGCACGTCTTCGAGGTGGTACCGCTGCAATTGCGCAGTGCTACCGGTGCGACCGTCGGCCGGGTGACATAGACCGCGCCGGCGGAACCCTCGTATTAATCGCTGTCGCCGCTCAACGCCTTCGCCAGCGCCGCGTCATCGTAGACCGGGGGCCGACAGACGCGACCCTCGCACAAATAGGCGGCCGGCCGGCGCAAGGGCCGCATCGCGGCGGTCGGTAGTTGCTCCGGCAGCCGATCGGGATCGGCCAGGATCAGATCGAGGCGATCGAGGTCGACGCTTTGATGCGCCTTTGCGAGCATCTCGGGGAATCCCGGATCGTCTGGCATGCCGATCACGCAGAGTTCGCTGCCGCGGCGTAGCCGGCCCGTGGCCGTGACAATGCCGGGAAAGCCGGTGGCTTCCTGGCCGACGCGCCCGGCGGCTAGCAGGGCCGCCCGCTCGGCGCGTTCGCCGATCTCGATCGCGCCGCTGGCCTGGGCGAGCATCGCAAGCCCTTCGATGACAAGCGCGGTGCCGCCGGGAATCGCGTCGTCCTGGTCGCCGCGCAGGCGAATCATGACATCCGAGGCGTCGGAAGCGTTCAGATAATGTCCGCCGTCGCTATCGGTGTGCCAGCGTTCGAGCTCGTCGGCGAACCAGCGGGCGCGATCGAGATAACGCGCGTCGAGGGTTGCCGCGAACAACGCGACCGCGGCCTGGATCAAGGCGCCATAGTCAGAGGACAGCGCCAGACCGGTCGTTCGTCCGGCTCGCGCGGCATGGCGCAGGCGACCGTCGACGATCATTTCCTGGACGACGAAATCGAAGGCATCGCCCGCCAGGGCCAGCGCATCGTCGTTCCCGAAAGCGCCACCGATTTCGGCCAGTGCCCGGATCATCAGACCGTTCCAGTCGGCGAGCACCTTGTCGTCGCGGCCGGGCCGAGGCCGGTCGGCTCTTTTCTCGAGGAGAATCTGGCGTTCCGCGGCAAAGTCCGGGTCGCTCGACGCGGCGCTCGGATGCAGGCGATGCAGGACTGAATGCCCCTCCCAATTGCCGGTCTCGCTGACGTCGAAGACGGCTTTGAACGGCGCGGCGCGATCGCCGAGCAGGCCATCGATCTGGGCCGCCGACCAGACATAGAAGGCGCCCTCCTCCGAATGGCCCTCGACGTTCAGACTGTCGGCATCGAGCGACGCGGCGAGGCCGCCGCCGTCGACACGCATTTCGCGCCGAAGCCAGCCGATGGTCTCGTCGATACGGCATCGAAACAGATCGTCGCCGGTCATCCGGTAGGCCCAGCCGAGATGGCGCAGGAATTGGGCATTGTCGTAGAGCATCTTCTCGAAATGCGGCACCAGCCAGCGGTCGTCGGTCGAATAGCGATGCAGGCCGCCGCCGAGATGGTCGTAGATGCCGCCGAGCGAGAGCGCCCGGACGGTCTTGAGGAAGGCCTCTCGATGGTCCGGCGAGCCAGTCTCGAAAGCCGACCGCGCCAGGATTTCCATAAACGGCGCGTTGGGAAACTTCGGCGCGCCGCGAAGCCCGCCTTGGGCCGGATCGATCATCTGGCCGATGCGCTCCGCCGGGCCCGCCAGATCGAGGTCGGCCAGCGGTCCCGGTGCCGCCGAACGCGACAGGAATTCGCTCAGCCGCCCGGAGATCGCACCGGCGCTAGTCGTCAGATCGGCGCGCTTCTCGCGCCAGGCCTTGGCGATGGCTTCGAGTACCTGGGTGAAACCGGGGCGGCCATAGCGGGCGTCCTTGGGAAAATAGGTGCCGCCGAAGAACGGCTGGCCCTCCGGCGTCAGGAACATGGTCATCGGCCAGCCGCCCTGTTCGCCCATCGCCCGCAGCGCGGTCATGTAGAGATGGTCGATGTCAGGCCGCTCTTCGCGATCCACCTTCACATTGACGAAGTCGCGGTTCATCGCCGCCGCCACGCCCTCGTCTTCGAAGCTCTCATGCGCCATGACATGGCACCAGTGACAGGCCGCATAACCGACGGACAGGAGGATCGGCCGGTCGAGCGCGCGCGCCTCGGCCAGCGTGGCGTCGGACCATTCCCGCCAATCGACCGGGTTGTCTCGATGCTGCAGGAGATACGGGCTGACGGCATAGCCGAGCCGGTTGTCGCGCGCGTCGCTCATGGAAATCCCGTCGTTTCGCCCCTCAAACCCGGAAACCTAAGGCAAGCGTTCGACGATTTCGAGGGCGACTTCCCGTTCAATGGCGTGTCGCGGCCAAAACGCGCTCCCGAACGCCTCGGCGCCTGCCGGTTGCGAACACCCCTGGAAGCTGGTTTTGTCCCCTTCGACCATCCCGAAAAACCCCGAGCCACTCGTTTGATCCCATCCGATACCATTGCCGCCCTGTCCTCCGGCGCCCTGCCCTCCGGCGTCGCAGTTGTACGCGTCAGCGGTTCCTCCGCGCGGATTGTCATGGAAAGCCTTGCCGGCGGTATGCCGCCAGAACGCCGCGCCAGCCTTCGCCGGTTCCGCGATGCGGCCGGCGCGACCATCGACCGGGGCATCGCCTTGTTCTTTCCATCGCCGGGCAGCGTCACCGGGGAGGATCTCGCCGAGTTCCACCTGCATGGCGGGCGGGCCGTCGTCGCGGCCTTTCTCGACGCGGCGACGGGGCTTCCCGATGTGCGCCTCGCCGTGGCCGGCGAGTTCACCCGGCGCGCCTTCGAGAACGGTCGCATCGATCTGACCGAGGCCGAGGGGCTGGCCGATCTCATCTCGGCCGAGACCGAGGCGCAGCGCCGCATGGCGGTGGCGCAGGCGGGTGGGGCGTTGCGTGCCATCTACGAGGACTGGATGCGGCGGCTGACGCAAGCGCGGGCAATGATAGAAGCCTCGTTCGACTTCGCCGACGAGGGGGATGTGGGCGATGACGTTGCTGGCGGCGTCGCGACGAAGATCGCCGCCCTCGTCGACGAGATGCGGACCCATCTCGCCAAGGCGGACCGTGGCGAAATCCTCCGCGAGGGCTACCGTGTGGCGATCGTCGGTGCGCCCAACGCCGGAAAGTCCAGCCTACTCAATGCGTTGGCAGATCGGGAGGTGGCGATCGTCACCGAAGTTCCGGGTACGACGCGCGACGTGATCGAGGCGACTCTCGATCTTGGCGGCGTCCCGGTGCGCTTCTCCGATACGGCCGGGATCCGCGAGACGTCCGATGCGGTGGAAGCGATCGGCGTCGAGCGGGCGCGGGCCGTGATGGATTCGGCGGACCTGGTGCTGGCGCTGGTCGATGCACAATCCGGACATGGGCCCTTCGCACGGTTCTCGGACCTTTTGACTCACGTGAAACATCCGATGATGCTCGCTGCATCGGATGCGCCTCTGAACGACGTCGCGGCGGGGATGTCCCGGCCGCATAGGCATATCTTCACCCTTCGCACCAAGGCCGACCGCCCGGAGCCGCAGGGTCTTGCGGCACGGTTTGGCGGCGAGTGGGACGATTTCGCATTCGACTTTGCCATTTCCACCAAGACCGGCGAGGGGATGTCTGCCCTTGTCGCCCGTGTCGCCGCCCTGGCGGCCGAGGCTGCGGGCGATCCTGACGAGGCCGTACCGATGCGGACCCGTCACAAGGAGCTGGTCGCCGATGCCTTGCGGATTCTCGAACAATTCGTGTCGAAGCCGGACGTGCCGCCGGAGTTGGGGGCGGAAACCCTGCGGCGCGCCGGCAACCGTCTCGGCGCGCTGACCGGCCAGGTCGGGGTCGAGGACCTTCTGGACGTCATCTTTTCCGAGTTCTGCATCGGCAAATGAGAAAAGGCGTGCCTTTTGCCGCATTTCCGCTTGCGTTGTCTCCGAGCGATTGAGCCTTTATAGGCTTAGCTTCATTGAAAAAATGTTTGCCTGTCGGTGCCGAATCCGTTTTCGCGATTGGCACCACCGCCCTGCTCAACCGGTATCCGAGACCCATGCGCGATCCGTCCCTCCCCGCCACCGCCTCCGACTACGACGTCGTCATCATTGGCGGCGGCCATGCCGGCTGCGAGGCAGCGAGCGCCTCGGCGCGGGCAGGCGCGCGGACCGCGCTGGTCACCCACCGCTTCGATACGATCGGCGCGATGAGCTGCAATCCGGCGATTGGCGGCATCGGCAAAGGCCATCTCGTGCGCGAGATCGACGCGTTGGGCGGGTTGATGGGTCAGGTTGCCGACGCGGCCGGCATCCAGTTTCGTCTGCTCAACCGGCGCAAGGGGCCAGCCGTGCGCGGACCCCGGACCCAGGCCGACCGGCGTCTCTACCGCGAGGCGATGCAGGCGGCGATTGCCGCCCATGCCGACCTCGACGTTGTCGAAGGCGATATCGCCGATCTTGTTCTGGACGAGCGGAACCGGGTAACCGGCGTGGTCCTCGGCGACGGCCGCGCCATCCAGTGCCGGGCCGCGGCTCTGACGACCGGGACGTTCCTGTCGGGTCTGATCCATATCGGCGATCGGACGATCCCGGCCGGACGCATGGGCGAGGATCCCTCGACGGGACTTTCGGGAACACTGAAGCGGCTTGGCCTGACGCTGGGCCGGCTGAAGACCGGCACGCCGGCACGGCTCGACGGCCGCACAATCGACTGGAGCGGGCTCGACCGGCAGGCCCCGGACGCGGACCCGGTTCCGTTTTCCTATCTGACCAAGGCGATCACCAACCGGCAGATCGATTGCGGGATCACCCGGACGACGCCGGAGACCCATCGGATCATCCGTGAGAATATCGCTCGGTCGGCGCTGTATTCCGGCCGCATCGAGGGGGCGGGGCCGCGCTATTGTCCCTCGATCGAGGACAAGATCGTCAAGTTCGGCGACCGCGACGGCCACCAGATCTTCCTCGAGCCGGAAGGGCTCGACGACGACACGATCTACCCGAATGGCGTGTCCACCTCCCTGCCCGAGGATGTGCAGTTGCAATTCCTGCGCTCGATTCCGGGGTTGGAGCGGGTGGCGGTGCTGAAGCCTGGCTATGCCATCGAATATGATCATGTCGATCCGCGCGAACTCGATCGCCACCTTGCGGTCCGGCGCGCCGAAGGCCTGTTCCTCGCCGGCCAGATCAACGGCACGACGGGTTACGAGGAAGCCGCGGCGCAGGGGATCGTCGCCGGGATCAACGCGGCGCGGCTGGCTAGCGGAGCGGAGCCTGTCGGCATCGGCCGGGCCGACGCCTATATCGGCGTAATGATCGACGATCTCACCCGCACCGGCGTGTCCGAGCCCTATCGGATGTTCACCTCGCGGGCCGAATTCCGCCTGTCGCTCCGGGCCGACAATGCCGACCGCCGGTTGACGCCGCTTGGCCTGTCGCTCGGTATCGTCGACGCGGAACGTCGCATGGCCTTCGAGGAGAGCGAAGGGGCGCTCGCCAAGGCGCGCGCGCTGCTGGAAGCGGCCCAGCTGACGCCGTCCGAAGCCCAGCGACATGGGCTATCAGTCAATCAGGACGGGCGCCGGCGTACGGCCTGGCAGCTGCTCTCGCAAACCGAGATCAATCTGGACCGGCTGACCGCCATCTGGCCGGAGTTCAAGGATATCGGTGGGCCAATCCGTGAGCGGATCGAGATCGAAGCTGGCTACGATGTCTATCTGGATCGCCAGCGGCGGGATCAGGAGCGCCTGCGCCGGGACGAGAACCGGACGATTCCGGACGCCCTCGATTTTTCTGCTCTCACCGGCTTGTCCAACGAATTGCGGCAAAAGCTGAGCGCGCGCCGACCGGCATCGATCGCCGAGGCGGAGCGGATCGACGGGATGACGCCGGCCGCTCTCGCTCTGATTCTCGTCGCCATGCGGCGGAGCGAGGTCGTTCGTGCGGCGTGAGCGAAAGCCTTTTCCGCCTGAGCGCCAGCCCGCGGCCAAACCAAAGCGCAAAGCCGCGCCGCGGCCCGCCGAGGTGGCGGCGCAACAGGCGGAGGGCCGCGCTCATTTTCTCGAAACCCACGATGTTTCACGTGAAACGCGGGCGCGCCTGGACCAATATGTCGCCCTGCTGACCGAGTGGCAGCGGCACATCAATCTCGTCGCTCCGGCAACGATCGGCGATGTCTGGTCACGCCACATCGCTGATTCGCTGGTGCTGGAGCGCCTCCTGCCGCCGTTTCAGCGCTGCGTCGACCTGGGGTCCGGCGCAGGTCTGCCTGGTCTCGTCGTGGCCGCGGCGCGGGCGGACCAAGGCGGCGTTGTCGATCTGATCGAGAGCAACGCCAAGAAAGTCGCTTTTCTGCGCGCCGTCCAGCGCGGGCTCGGCCTCGCCGGAACGGTTCACGCCGCCAGAATCGAGGATTGCGGCGCGGCGCTGGCAGCGGCGGATCTGGTGACCGCGCGCGCCCTGGCGCCGCTCCCCGAGCTGTTGGCGATGGTGGCGCCTCATATCCGGACGTCGGCGCGGTGCTTTTTTCAAAAGGGCCGCAGTCATGAACAGGAAATTAACCAAGCGGCTGCCCATTGGCGATTCACCGTGGTAAAGCATGGATCGAACCTCGAGGATGGTTCGGTCATCCTCGACATCGGTAACATCGCGCGGCGTTAGGCTACGCCATGCTCCCGCGGGGCCGGGCCCTCTACCCGGTGGGGCTTCGGTCAAGCCGCGAGGGCTGGCGAGAGCAGCCATCGTAACGATGCGGGAGGCGACCGATGGATGCGATAAGCGGGCAGCCGATGCGGATCATCACCATAGCCAATCAAAAAGGCGGTGTCGGCAAGACCACGACCGCCATCAACCTCGCCACCGCGCTTGCCGCGATCGGAAAGCGGACGCTGCTCATCGATCTCGATCCGCAGGGCAATGCCTCGACCGGGCTCGGGATCGAAAAGGACGATCGTGACGTCTCTTCCTACGACGTGCTGATGGAGGCGGCCTCGATCACCGAGGCGGCGACGGCGACAGCGGTGCCGAGCCTGTCGATCATCCCGTCGACGCTCGATCTCCTCGGCCTGGAAATGGAAATCTCCGGGGCGCCCGGTCGGGCTTACCGGCTGCGCGACGCCCTGCATTTCCATCAGGTCGACACGCCGCTGTTCGATTTCGTCCTGATCGATTGCCCACCATCCCTGAATCTCCTGACGATCAACGCCATGGCGGCGGCGGATTCGATTCTGGTGCCGCTGCAATGCGAGTTCTTCGCGCTGGAAGGTCTCAGCCAGTTGCTGCAGACCGTCGAGCAGGTTCGCGATACGCTGAATCCGACATTGGCGCTGCACGGAATCGTCCTGACGATGTATGACGGGCGTAACAATCTGGCGGCGCAGGTAGTTCGGGACGTGCGCTCCTATATGGGCGAACATGTCTACGAGACGATCATCCCGCGCAATGTACGTGTATCGGAAGCGCCGTCTTTCGGTAAACCCGTGGTTCTCTACGACATGAAATGTCCGGGCAGTCAGGCCTATATCCGCCTGGCCTCGGAAATCCTTCAGCGCGAGCGACGATTGGTGGCCGCGTGACGGCGCGTGCGATGGCGGGTCGCCTCCCAGGGCGGATTTTCGCGGAGACCGGACCGATAAAGGCGGGGAGACGAGGATGAACGAAGACAAATCGCGGCAGCGGCTGGGACGCGGCCTCGCCTCGCTGATCGGGACCGGCGGCGTCGTGCCCCCGCGGCCGATGCCGGGCTATGGCGGATCTGAGGCCGCGCCGGCCGCGATTCCGGCCGAGCGCTTCGTCGCCCTGGACAGGATCTCGCCCAACCCCAACAATCCGCGCCGCCGCTTTGACGAGGCCGATCTCAAGGATCTTGCCGCCTCGATCAAGAACCATGGCGTCGTCCAGCCATTGCTGCTGCGTCCGAAGCCGGGCCAGCCGGAATCGTTCGAGATCGTCGCCGGTGAACGGCGCTGGCGCGCCGCCCGGGCCGCCGGCCTCAGCGAGGTTCCGGTCGTGCTGCGCGACATCGGCGATCGTCAATCGCTGGAAATCGCGATCATCGAAAACGTCCAGCGGGCCGATCTCAACGCGGTCGAAGAGGCTCAGGCCTACGAGACGCTGATCGATGAACACGGCTACACCCAGTCCGATCTCGCCGATGTGCTCGGCAAGAGCCGCAGCCATGTCGCCAACACGCTCCGGTTGCTGAAATTGCCGGAGGAAGTGCGCGGCATGGTGGTCGCCGGCACGCTGTCGCCGGGCGCGGCGCGGACCGTCGTGACCGCCGACGATCCGCACGCGCTGGCGAATGAAATCGTGTCGCGCGGCTTGAGTGTGCGCGAGGCGGAGGATCTCGCCCGCAAACCCACCGAGACGTTGGACAACCGGCCGGCCAAGCCCGCGCGCAAAGGTAAGCGCAAGGCGGCTGCCGAGCGCGATGCCGATGTCGTGGCGCTGGAGAATCTTCTGGCGCAGGCGCTCGGTATGACAGTGGAAATTCGCGTCGATGGCGAGCGCGGATCGATCCGCATCGATTATGCCGATCTTGAGCAGCTCGACGAGATCTGTGGTCTGTTGCAGACGCGGGCACAACGTCGGGTTGCACAACAGCCGCGGGTGCGGGGGCTCTGAGCCACCGCGTTCGGGTTGGTTGCACGACTCACGTGAAACAAAGGACGGCGTTCGACCCCGCCCTGGGCGGGGTCGTCTGGCTTGAGGTCAGGCGCGGCCGATCCGGGCGCGCAGATGGGCCGCCTCCACGGCGATGTCGAGCAGGGTTTTCTGCGTTATCGTCAAGGCGAGTCCGCCTTCCTTGCGACTCGACAAGATGTCCCGCTCGATCCGCTGGAGAATGGTGGTGATTTCTTCCAGCGGCCAGGCCGCCAACGCGGCCTCGAGAGCCGCCTTGCGCCGGAAATGCGGCCGTCGCCGCTCGACCACGCGCCCGATCGGCTCGCCGCCGCGTTCGACCATCTCGCGCATGGTCTGCAACTGCTGGAAATAGCGCAGCAGATTCTGGTGCAACTGGAAGGTGGCGGTGCCGGCCGACACCAGCCGGTCGATGAGATGCGGCAGGCGCTTGACGTTGCCGCTCGCCGCGGCATCGATGGTCTCTTCCAGCGTATCCGCCGAAACGTCGCCGACGACGGCCCGGACGTCCGCCTCGGTCACCGACGGCGCGCCCAAAGCGTAGAGACAGAGCTTGCGGACCTCGCCGCGCGAGGCAAGACGATTGGCTCCGAGGCGGGCGCGCAGTTCGTCGCGCGCCTCCCGATCGATCGACAGCCCGCTTTGACCGAGTTCCTCGTCGATCATCTTGTCGATCGCCCTGCCCTCGTCCTGGTAACAGGGCAGCGCCATGGCAAATCGCCCACGCTCGACGTTGTTGCGAAGTGCGGCGCTCTTCTTGAGGTCGCCGGCTTCGACGATGACGAGGGCGCCTTCGAGCGGCGAAGCGGCCAGATCGCCGACCGCTTCCGCCAGGCTCTTGCCGGCGCCTGCGCCACGCACCCGAATGAGACGGCGGCCGCCGAACAGCGACACGGTCCGGGCCTCGTCATAGAGCCGGCCAATATCCTTTTCCAACTCGTCGGCCGCCAGCGTCACCGCTGCGAAGGGGTCGTTGCGGTCGACGCCGGACATCTCGGCAATCTTGGCGGAGCGTTCGGCGACGAGACCCGGGTCGGGGCCGTAAAGCAGGATGACCGGAAACGAAAAATCGGGACGCGAGAGGAACGCCTCGACCTCGCCCGCCTTCTTTTGCGCCATTATCCGCGTCCGTCCTTGCGATCTGTCGCGCCAATGTCGTTCATTATCGGACGCCTTGCCAGGACGTTGCCGTCAGACGCCGGCCTTTTCGAGCGCGCGCACCAGCGCGATTTCGAGCTGGGCCGCGACGTCCTCGCCCGCCTGCTGGCGCGCGTTGATGAGTGCGCGCTGAGTTTGATAAAGCTGCGCGGTCCGATCGAACGGGACAGTTGTCGTGCGGCTGGCCGTGTCGACAACCTGATTGTCCGACAGTCGGACAAGCTGATATCGCGCGGTCATGCGGTAAAGGGCGGAGCTGAGCGCGCCTCCCGATTCGATGGCGATGCCGGTTTCGCCGCCGGTGACGGTGAGGCGGACCTCGTAGAGCGGCTGGGCGACCCGCGTTCCCTGGTTCAGGCGCGACAGGAGGGCGTTGCGGACGATCTGGTCGGTGCGTGAATTGGCTTCGGACACCGCGATACGGCCGCGCAGCGCCGCCAAGGCGCCGCCGGGCGCAAGCATGTCCGAATTGTCGGCCGATGCATAAAGCGGGCGGGCCGTGCAGGCCGGCAGAGCCAGGACCCCGAGGGCAAGGCCGACAGCGACAAGGGCGCGGGATCGAAGCGGATCAGAGGACGACATTCACGATTCTCCCGGGGACGACCACGATACGCTTCGGCGCATTGCCGGCCAGCGCCGACTGGACGAAGTCGAGTGCCAGCGCCGCTTGCTCCACGTCAGGTTTGCCGGCCGCGGCCGGCATGGTCAAGTCGCCGCGCTTTTTGCCGTTGATCTGGACGGGCAGCGTAACCGTATCGTCGCGCAACAGCGCCGGCTCGACGCTCGGCCAGGCCGCCGCTGCGGCAAGCCCTTGCTCGCCCAATGCGGCCCAGCAGGCCTCGGCGAGATGCGGCATCATCGGCGCGATCAGGCGCACCAGTATCGACAGCGCCTCGCGCCCTGCCCCCTTCAGGGCCGGATTGCTGTCCTTGGAAATCTTGGGAAGGGATGCGGCAAGTGTGTTGACCAGTTCGTAGATCCGCGCCACCGCCTTGTTGAAGGCCAGACGCTCGATGTCGTCGGCAACGCCCGCCGCCGTGCGGTGCGCGGCGCGGCGGATCGCCAAGACGGATTCGTCGTCGCCAGAGCCTTGCGCCGGCGCCCCGGCAAGACGTGGCGCTGTATCGGCCACGAGGCGCCATAGCCGCTGCACGAAGCGATGGGCGCCCTCGACGCCGGCCTCCGTCCAGATGACGTCGCGGTCGGGGGGCGAATCCGACAGCATGAACCAGCGCGCGGTGTCGGCTCCGTAGGAGGCGATGATGTCGTCCGGATCGACGACGTTCTTCTTCGATTTCGACATCTTTTCGATGCCGCCGATTTCCAGCCGCGCGCCGGTCGCGATCCGGGTCGCGACCCGGCCGGTCTCGTTCTCCGCAATCGCCACGGCGGCCGGGGGCACCCATTCGCGGCCCTCACGATAGGTTTCGTGGACCACCATGCCTTGCGTGAACAGGCCCTTGAACGGCTCGTCGAGATCGAGATGGCCGCAAGCCCGCATCGCCCGGACGAAGAAGCGCGAATAGAGAAGATGCAGGATCGCGTGCTCGATGCCGCCGATATACTGGTCGACCGGCAGCCAGGCATTGGCGGCCTGAGGGTCGGTCGGCGCGTCGGCATGGGGCGCGGTGAAGCGGGCGAAATACCACGAGGAATCGACAAAGGTGTCCATCGTGTCGGTCTCGCGCCGCGCCGTACCGCCGCATTGCGGACAGGTGGCGTCGCGCCAGGTCGGGTGCCGGTCGAGCGGATTGCCGGGCTTGTCGAAATCGATGTCGTCGGGAAGCTTGACGGGAAGGTTTGCCTTGGCCTCCGGTACGACGCCGCAAGCCTCGCAATGCAGGACCGGGATCGGGCAACCCCAATAGCGTTGGCGCGAAATGCCCCAGTCACGCAACCGGAAATTGACCTGGCGCTCGGCCTGCGGCGTCCCGAACAGATCGGTCGCCTCGAGCTTTGCGGCCACCGCCTCGAAGGCGGCGTCGGGCGAGAGGCCGTCGAGGAAGCGCGAATGGAAGATCGTGCCGTCGTCGACATAGGCCTCGGTACCGATCGTAAAGCGCGCGGGATCGGCATCCGGCGGCAGCACCACCGCCTGCACCGGCAGATCATATTTGCGAGCGAAGTCGAGATCGCGCTGATCGTGCGCCGGGCAACCGAAGATCGCGCCGGTGCCGTAGTCCATCAGCACGAAATTGGCGACATAGACCGGCAGCTGCCACGTCTCGTCGAAGGGATGGGTGACGGTGAAGCCGGTCGGAATGCCCTTCTTCTCGGCTGTTTCAAGGGCCGCGGCGGTGGTACCCTGTCGCCGGCACGCGGCGATGAAGGCCTGGATGTCCGGATTGTCCTTCGCCGCAGCGGTCGCCAGCGGATGATCGGGGGCCACCGCCATGAAGGAGGCGCCGAACAGCGTATCGGGGCGGGTGGTGAAGACGGTGACGTCCTTGTGAGCCGCAGGCGCGGTCGCCGGGTCGAGCGCCCAGCGCACCAGCAGGCCCTCGGAGCGCCCGATCCAGTTCCTCTGCATCAGCCGGACCTTTTCCGGCCAGCCGGGCAGGGTGTCGAGGGCGGCCAGGAGATCGTCGGCATAGGCGGTGATCTTGAAGAACCACTGGGTGAGCTCGCGGCTCTCGACCTCGGCGCCGGAGCGCCAGCCCTTGCCGTCGATCACCTGCTCGTTGGCCAGCACCGTCTGGTCGACCGGGTCCCAATTGACCTTCGACTTCTTGCGATAGGCGAGACCATGCTCCAGGAAGTCGAGGAACAGCATCTGCTGGCGGTGATAATAATCGACGTCGCAGGTGGCGAATTCCCGCGACCAGTCCAGTGACAGGCCCATCGACTTGAGCTGGCCGCGCATGGTCGCGATGTTCTGATAGGTCCATTCGCGCGGATGCACCTTGTTCTGCATCGCGGCGTTCTCGGCCGGCATGCCGAAGGCGTCCCAGCCCATCGGATGCAGGACGTTGAAGCCCTTCGCCCGCTTGTAGCGCGCCACTACGTCGCCCATGGCATAGTTGCGCACATGGCCCATATGGATGCGGCCGGAGGGATAGGGGAACATCTCGAGGACGTAATAGGTCTCGCCGCCGGCGTCGGTGCGGGTCTCGAAGAGCTTTGCCTCGTCCCAGGCCTTTTGCCAGCGGGGTTCGGATGCGCGGGGGTTGTAGCGTTCTGATGACATGCGGCGGGTCGATATCCTGGCGCGGCCATCTGGGGCCGTCGGGCGTGGGCAATGCGGCTTGACTTACTCCGTTGTTCGCGTCCCGTTCAACACGAACCGGCGAGATTTCGCCGAATCGCGGCAAAATCGCCGCTGAATGCTACCGAAGCAGCAAAAAGGTTGGGTATGGTCGACACGACAGGCGAACGCTACCGGGCGGTGTGCGAACGGATCGCCACGGCGACGAAGGACGCGGGTCGGCCCGAGCGTGCGGTCGATCTCGTGGCGGTTTCCAAGACCTATGACGCAGACGCGATCCTGCCGGGGATCGCCGCCGGCCAGCGGATTTTCGGCGAAAACAAGGTGCAGGAGGCCAAGGCCAAGTGGCCGCCCTTGCGCGAACGCTTCCCCGACATCGAATTGCGGCTGATCGGCCCGTTGCAGTCGAACAAGGCCGGCGAGGCGGTGGCGTTGTTCGACGTCATCGAGAGCGTCGACCGGGAAAAGATCGCCGCGGCGATCGCCAAGGAGGCCGTCAAGCAGGACCGGCATCCGCGCCTCTATGTCCAGGTCAACACCGGCGAAGAGCCACAAAAGGCCGGCATCGCGCCGGGCGAGGCGGCGGTCTTCGTCGCGCGTTGCCGCAATGAGCACGGTCTCACGATCGAGGGGCTGATGTGCATTCCGCCGGCCGACGAAAATCCCGGCCCGCATTTCGCGCTGCTGGCCAAGATCGCCGCCGAGGCGGGTGTCGCCAAGCTGTCGATGGGCATGTCCGGCGATTTCGAGGCGGCGATTGCCTTCGGCGCGACCTCGGTGCGCGTCGGTTCAGCGATCTTCGGCGAGCGGGATTACGGCTGAGGGGTCTTCGCCCGGCGGGCCGGCAAGGATAGCAAGCCGCCGGTGTCTGGCTGGTTGGACGGTCAATCAATTCGCCGCCCTGGAGCGGAACCCTTCCGCCGCTGCCGTCTTTGCATGAAACGGTAGGACCGTTTGAGGAGGCAATAGCGTGGCCGAGACGTCTAGCGAGGCGGCCTTTGTTCGCCGGACCGTGATTGCCGCCGGAATTGTCGCGGCAGTCGGAACCGCGCTGTTCGTATTCTGGACCGCTTCGCTGGCCTTTTTCCTGATCTTGGCCGGTCTGGTGCTTGCCTCGACGTTCACCGGCATCGCCTCCGGCCTGCGATATGTCGGCGTTCCGCGAAGGGTCGGACTGCTGGTCGCCTATCTCATGTTGTTGCTGCTGATCACGGCCGGCTTTGTCTGGGGCGGCGTGGTGATCGTCCAGCAGTTCAACGATCTCCTCCAACTCGTGGCCGGGCAGGTCGATCGCCTTGCGGAGCTTCTTCAGGAATATGGTTTCTCCGACGGAAGGCCGTCGGATGAACCGGGGCTGGGGACCCTCCTACCTAGCGCCTCCGGCCTCTTTTCCTCCGCCTCGCGCGCCGCCTACGCCATCCTCGGCGGCCTCGGCAACGCTTTCATCGTGGTGTTCATCGCGATCTTCGTGTCCTGGCAGCCGGGGCTCTATCGGCGCGGCATCGTCAGCCTGTTTCCCAAGCCACGGCGCGCGCGCATCACCAAAACGCTGTGCAACAGCGCGCATCAGTTGACCATGTGGCTGGCCGGGCAAGCGATCTCCATGGCGACGGTCTTTGTGGTCTCGCTCCTCGGCCTGTGGGCCATCGGCATGCCGAACGCCTTCCTGCTGGCGCTGCAGGCCGGGCTTTTGGCTTTCGTGCCGACGCTCGGCCCCTTCGTGGCGGGCGTCGTCATCGTGCTGGCGGGCTTTGCCGACAGTCCGCAGATGGCTCTCTACGGTCTCGTCGTCTACGTCGTCATCCAGGGCGTCGAAAGCAACGTCACCCAGCCGATGGCACAACGCTGGGCGACCGCCCTGCCCCCGGCCCTGACGCTTGGCTCGCAGCTTGTCTTCGGTCTGCTGTTTGGCCTCATGGGTGTGGCGCTCGCGGTGCCCTTCGTCGCCATCGTCAAGACCATGGTGGAAGACCTCTATGTGAAGGAAACGCTCGGCGGATACGCGGCCGAGGCCTCCTGAACCGGCAGCCGGCGCTGCGCACCTCGAAAGTCTAACCGCGCGCGGCTGGACCGTCCGCGCGGTTTCACCCTAAGTTGCCTCTCGGAGGCGGGGGACCGCCGGGACGATATGGGAGGCGAAGCATGAACATCATCCACGTCAAGGACGAATGGAAGGCCCGCGCGAAGCTCACCAACGAGGATTATCAGGCCTGGTATCGTCGCAGCATCGAGGATCCCGACGGCTTCTGGGCTGAGCACGGCAAGCGTCTCGACTGGATGACGCCCTTCACCAAGGTGAAGAACACCTCCTTCGCGCCGGGCCAGATCGATATTCGCTGGTTCGAGGACGGGACGCTCAACGTCGCCGCCAACTGCATCGACCGTCATCTGGACAAGCGCGGCGACCAGACGGCCATCCTCTGGGAGGGCGACGACCCGTCCGAGTCGAAGGCGATCACCTACCGCGAACTTCATGAGGAAGTCTGCCGCATGGCCAACGCCCTTAAAGCGCGAGGCGTGAAGAAGGGCGACCGGGTGACGATCTACATGCCGATGATCCCGGAGGCGGCCTATGCTATGCTCGCCTCGGCGCGGATCGGCGCGGTCCATTCGGTGGTGTTCGGCGGGTTTTCGCCGGACGCGCTGGCCGGCCGGCTGGACGGCGCCACCTCGGACGTCTTGATCACCGCCGACGAGGGCCTGCGCGGCGGGCGCACGGTGCCGCTCAAGAAGAACGCCGACCGGGCCTGCGAGATCGCCGCAAAGGCCGGCCATTCCGTCAAGACGGTGCTGGTCGTGCGGCGCACCGGCGCCGATGTGCCCTGGACCGAGGGCCGCGACGTCTGGTGGCACGAGGCGCGCGAGACAGCGTCCACCGACTGTCCGCCGGAGGAGATGGGCGCCGAGGACCCGCTGTTCATCCTTTATACCTCCGGCTCGACCGGCAAACCGAAGGGCGTCCTCCATACGACCGGCGGCTATCTCGTCTATGCCGCGATGACGCATGAATACGTCTTCGACTACCATGACGGCGACATTTACTGGTGCACGGCCGATGTCGGCTGGGTGACCGGCCACAGCTACATCGTCTACGGCCCGCTCGCCAACGGCGCGACGACGCTGATGTTCGAGGGCGTACCGAACTATCCGGATACCTCGCGGTTCTGGCAGGTCATCGACAAGCACAAGGTCAATATCTTCTACACGGCGCCGACGGCGATCCGGGCGCTGATGGGCGCCGGCGACGACAAGGTGACGAAGACCTCGCGCAAGAGCCTCAAGGTACTCGGCAGCGTCGGCGAACCGATCAATCCGGAGGCGTGGAACTGGTATTACCGGGTCGTCGGCGACGAGCGCTCGCCGATCGTCGATACCTGGTGGCAGACCGAGACCGGCGGCATCATGATCACGCCGCTGCCGGGCGCGACGGATTTGAAGCCCGGCTCGGCGACGCGGCCGTTTTTCGGCGTCATTCCGCAGCTCGTCGACAATGACGGCACGGCGCTGGAGGGCGTGGCCGAAGGCAATCTCTGCATCACCGATTCCTGGCCCGGCCAGATGCGCACGATCTACGGCGATCACGACCGCTTCGAGCAGACCTATTTCTCGACCTACAAGGGCAAATACTTCACCGGCGACGGGGCGAAGTGCGACGCCGACGGCTATTGGTGGATCACCGGCCGCGTCGACGACGTCATCAACGTTTCGGGCCATCGCATGGGCACGGCCGAGGTCGAATCGGCGCTGGTCTCGCATCCGAAGGTCTCCGAGGCGGCGGTGGTCGGCTACCCGCACGATATCAAGGGCCAGGGCATCTATTGCTACGTCACCTTGATGGAGGGGCAACAGCCTTCCGACGCCCTGAAAAAAGAGCTGGTCGCCCATGTCCGCGAGGAGATCGGGCCGATCGCATCGCCGGACAAGATCCAGTTCGCGCCGGGCCTGCCGAAGACCCGGTCGGGCAAGATCATGCGCCGCATCCTCAGGAAAATCGCCGAGGACGATTTCGGCGCGCTCGGCGACACCTCGACCCTTGCCGATCCCGCTGTGGTCGACGATCTCGTCGAGAACCGGGAGAATCGCAAGGGTTGAGGTGGAGCGCGCGACGGTGGCGGCTTGCGTCAGGCTGGCGCGAAAAACGCCACCATCTTGCCTTGCCTGTTTTATGCCCGCATACTTGCGGGGTGTTTAACGAAGCGAAAGGAGGTGATCCAATGTCGAGTGATTTCCAGATGCCGGTTGGGTCTCAATGTCTCGGTCAAGCGATGGAGCAGTCTTCTCGCTTTGCTTGAGACAGTCGGGTCCGGGTAACGGTCGAAGGACCCCCCGGTATACGAGAGTCACGGGGCCGCTTCCTGGCAACAGGGAGCGGCCTTTTGCATGGGCGGATGCTCGTCCCAGCCCCGGCCAGCGACAAAAAAACCCGCCCCGGCGCAAACCGGGACGGGTGGTGATGACAGCCGGACGAATCCGGCTCGTGCGCTTATTGCGGTGCCGGTGTCGTGCCGTCGGCCGGAGCCATCCCCGCATCGGGCGCAGCCTCCTCGGCGGCTTCCGCCTGTTCCGGCTCGCCATAGGCGGGCGCGGCCTCGAGCTGCTCACGCGAGACGTTCAGCACGATCCGATCCGGCAGATTGTCGTCGCCGACGACCGGGGTCTGCGGCTCAGGGGCTGGCTGAGCGGCGCCACCGGCCGCCGGATCGACACCCGTCGCCGCGCCGCCGACCGCCGGATCGACAGGAGCGGGAGCAGCGGCCTCGATGTCGGCCTTCTTGGGAAGGCCTTCGGTCTTGCCCGGACCGAATTCGAGCGCGTCCATGGCGACCGCGACGTCCTTCCGGCCGATGCCGAGGAAGCCGCCGACACCGACGAGCACCGCGATTACTTCGCCCTGCTCCGAGACGAGCACGTCGGTGATCGAACCGATGCTTTCACCGGCGGTATCGTAGACGTCCTTGCCGTCCAGGTCCTCGACGCGCCAAGCGCCGGTCGGCGGGACCACTACGAACGGACCGTCCGTCACGGTCGCGTCGGTTGACGTGGCCGTGTCCATCGCCGTGGTGTCAGCAGGCGCCGCGCCTGAGTCCGGCATGGTGGTCGCATCGTCCCGGGACATCGGCTCGCCCTCGGCAGGCGCGGCGGCGTCGCCGGTGGTCGCGTCCGTTCCCTCCGCCGGAGCCGCTGAATCGGCTGGCGCGGTTGCGTCGGCCGGCGCTTCGACAGCCGGCGGGGTATCGGTTGGGGGCGGCGTGGTGGCATCCTGCGCGAAGGCCGCGAAGGGCATGACGACGCCGGCCAGAAGTGCCGTGTAGAGAGTGTTTCTCATCGATTTTACTCCCATTGGTGATCACGAAAGAATGATCCACGGCAGGAGAGGTTCCAAAAGAAACTAAGTTAGCCGATCAATTTTGTCGGGGAGACGCCCGACTGGGCGTTTTCGCCGTCGCCGCGCGCGGGAAATCGGCTTAGAGGCCGTTTCGAAACCCTGCCAAGACCAGCCTCCATGGTTCACCCGGGACGCCCAAACCCGCGGAAATCGGGTATCATGTCAT
>NZ_JAZHLJ010000053.1:0-28053 GCF_036549495.1 Aurantimonas sp. C2-5-R2 | reverse complement strand
GATTGGACACCGTGTTCGACATCTTGTTCCATTTTCTTCACCGCAACCTCCATTGTCGAAGTGTTGCGACGACCGGTTGAATCCGCCCTGCACCGCTTCGCTTCGCCGCCGTCCACAGCGACGGCGAGACCCTCTGGGCCTATCGCTGGGCCAATGACGGCTTGCCGCCGTCGCTGTACTGGCGCCGCGAGGGTGACGGCATCGTCGTCGCCTCGGAGCCCTGCGACGCGGACGCCGGAAACTGGACGATCGTGCCGCCGGCCTCGGTGCTGGTGGCAAGGCGCGACTGTACGCCGCGGATCGTTTCGTTCGAGCTTGCCGCGCCGGCCCGCGCCGCCGCGTGAGACCGCGGGCCCGGGCCGCCGGGCCGCTGCTTTACAGGATGAACCGCGACAGATCGGTATCGCCGGCGATGCCGTCGAGCGCCTTGTGCACATAGGCGGCGTCGACCCGGTAGCTCTCGCCGGGCTTGTCGGGCGCCTCGAAGGAAATCTCGTCGAGCACCCGCTCCATCACCGTCTGCAGCCGCCGCGCGCCGATGTTCTCGATCGAGCCATTGAGCGCCACCGCCGTGTCGGCGATGGCGTCGATGGCGTCGTCGGTGATCTCCAGATCGACATTCTCGGTCTTCATCAAGGCGATATACTGCTTGATCAGCGAGGCCTCCGTCTCGGTGAGGATGCGGCGGAAATCCTCCTTGGTCAGCGCCCGCAATTCGACGCGGATCGGTAGCCGGCCTTGTAGCTCGGGCAGAAGGTCCGACGGCTTGGAGACGTGGAACGCACCGGACGCGATGAACAGAATGTGATCGGTCTTCACCGGCCCGTGCTTGGTCGCGACCGTGGTGCCCTCGACCAGGGGCAGGAGATCGCGCTGCACGCCTTCGCGCGACACGCCTGCCGAATGCCCGTCCTTGTTCGCCACCTTGTCGATCTCGTCGAGGAACACGATGCCGTTGTTCTCGACCGCGTCGATCGCCTCGCGCACCAGCTGCTCCTGGTCGAGCAGCTTGTCGGACTCTTCACCGATGAGGAATTCATAGCTCTCGCGCACGCTGGTGCGGCGCTGCTTGGTGCGGTTCATCGCCTTGCCGAACATCTCCGACAGATTGAGAACACCGATATTGGCACCCGGCATACCGGGGATTTCCATGCCGCCCATCGGATTGCCGGTGTCGGCGACCTCGATGTCGATGTCCTTGTCGTCGAGTTCGCCCGACCGCAGCTTTTTGCGGAAGGAATCGCGGGTCGCCGGCGAAGCGGTCTTGCCGACCAGCGCGTCGAGCACGCGGTCCTCGGCGCCCTGATGGGCTTTCGCCTTCACCTCCTCGCGCTTTTTCTCGCGGACCAGGCCGATGCCGATCTCGACGAGATCGCGGATGATCTGCTCGACATCGCGGCCGACATAGCCGACCTCGGTGAACTTGGTCGCTTCGATCTTGATGAACGGCGCGCCGGCGAGCCGCGCGAGACGGCGGGAAATCTCGGTCTTGCCGACGCCGGTGGGTCCGATCATCAGGATGTTCTTGGGCATCACCTCTTCGCGCAGGCTGCCTTCGAGCTGCTGGCGTCGCCAGCGATTGCGCAGCGCCACCGCGACGGCGCGCTTTGCGTCCTTCTGGCCGATGATGTGACGATCGAGTTCGGAGACGATCTCGCGGGGGGAAAAATCTGTCATGACGTCTTCTGGTTGGATGAGACGCGGAGCGCCGAGGAGGGTCGTTTTCGCCGGGGGCAAAAATATTCTGGATGCTACATGGGGGTTACAGGACGCGCTTGCCACCCGTTGCGCCCGCCCTCCGAACCGCCGCATGCGGCAAGAACACGCACAGGCGAGTGCTGAGGAGGCCGTTGTCAAGTCTACCAATCCGGCCCGGATTGGGATCAACATAGCCTGTCCGATTCGGGGACCCTCAGTGGGAATCGAGACGTGGAGATGGGAGATCGCGAGAGGCGGTGCGGCGATGCGCGGTGCGACGAGAGCGGGCGGACACGGTGTGAGCCGGCCGCAAGACCGAAGGGAACGGGCTGTTTTTCCGGAGACGGAGGGGGCATGAGCGGCGCGCTCGAACGCCTCTCGGCCGTCGCGGCGCCTTGGGATGATGAGCGCCTCGCGACACTGCTCAATAGGATCGCAGCAGATTACGGCTTCTCGCATGTGGCGGTTCTGGCGATGCCATCGACCGACGATGGCGGCATGGCGACGCGTTACCTGCTGGGCAATTGGCCGGACGACTTCGCCCGCTCCTATGAGCAACTCGGGCTGCACCGTTTCAAGCTGGTGGTGGGGGCATTGCAGGCCGATCCGATGCCCTTCGTCTGGGACATCGAGACGCTTTACGGGGCCGACGAGCCGGAACCGACCCCGGCGGCTCAGATGTTGCTCGAGGAAGGTTATTTGGCCGGGGCGCTGTTCCCGGTTCATGGCCTGACCGCCTTCAGTGGCGCCCTGTCCTTTGCCGGCAGGTCGCCCGAGCTGTCGGCCCAGACGGTGCGCGAACTGCATCTGATTGCGTTCACGGTGTTCGGCATGCTGGCCGCGGCGCGATTCGAGGAAAACCGCAAGAACAACCCGCTGTCGACGCGCGAGCGCGATTGCCTGAAGCTCGCCATGCTGGGCAAGACCTCATCGGAGATCGGTACCATCCTGTCGCTGTCGGAATACACGATTTCCCAGTACCTCGCGGCGGCGACCCGCAAGGTGAACGCATCGAACCGTACCCATGCCGTCGCGCTGGCGGCGCAGCTAGGCTATCTGTCGTGAGGATGGGTGGGGGTTAGTTCGGCCCGGTGCCGGGCAAAGCCCCTGACGGTGCGCGTGGCCGCCTGAGAGCGCGCTTCGTCCTTAGGTCCGCTCCATCAGGACTCGTTCGAGAGCGCTGGTCACCAGCTTGTTGAGGCTGACTCCGCCTCGCCGTGCAGCGGACGCCAGCTCCCGATGTAAGCGTGGTTCGGCACGTATGATGAACTGTCCTGAGTAAGGTTTGTCCGGCTTTTCGCCACGTTCGGCACAAAATGTCAGATAATCGTCCACCGAGGCCGCAAACGCCTGCTTGAGATCCGATACGGAAGCACCCTGAAAAGTGATCACGTCCCGGAGATTGACGACCTCACCGTGAAAAATCTCGGCCTCTTCGTCGTATTCCACGGCGGCTTCGTATCCTTTGTAATGCATCGTGCTCATGGTCGTATTCCTGCTTCCGTCAGAAAGCGCCGGAGCGATTTTATGGCGCCCTTGTCTGCCTCTTTGCGGGGATGCGGGCGGTGGAACACCGCGCGAACTCCGTTGAGACCAATGCGCACCCGCGATCCCTGCCCCTCCGAGATTTCAGCTCCAAATGCTTGCAACATGATCTCGACGTCACGCCACGCGATGGCGCCCGACACCGGATGGGCATAAATCGCTTTCACAAGTGCCCGGTGTTTTCTGTTCATCGGAAGACCGATATCGTAAATTAGTATCAATGGGGAAGAATATTTTGGACGGACTCACCCCATCACCGGCTCGCTATGCCGCCAGCGACTCGGTCTGACGCCTCATGAACGTGCTTCCCAAGGGCGTCCGGCATAGTCCGGGCCATCTTTTCCGCGACGATCAGGTGGCGCTGATCGATGCGATCCGTGCCGTCGTCGCGGCGGCGCCGTTGTTTCAGCCGGTGATGCCGCGTACGGGCAAGCCGCTGTCCGTGCGCATGACCAATTGCGGCGGCCTCGGCTGGGTCGCCGACCGCGCCGGCTATCGCTATCAGCCGACCCATCCGGTGACCGGCGCGCCCTGGCCGGCGATGCCGTCCCAGCTTTTGCGAATCTGGGAGGAAATGTCGGGTTTCGACCATCCGCCCGAGGCCTGCCTGGTCAATTTCTACGAGACCGGCACCAAGATGGGCCTGCATCAGGATCGCGATGAAGAGGATCTGGCGGCGCCGGTGGTGTCGATCTCGCTCGGCGACGACTGCCTGTTCCGGGTCGGCGAGACCACGCGCGGCGGAAGGACCACCTCGATCCGGCTGCAATCCGGCGACATCGTCGTGCTCGGCGGCGAGGGGCGCCTCGCTTTTCACGGCGTCGACCGGATCTATCCGGCCACCTCGGCGCTGTTGAAGAACGGCGGCCGCATCAATCTCACCCTCAGGCGGGTGACGCGGCCGGCATGAGATGGGTTGCGGGAGCGCGCCTCACGCTTCGACGCGCGCCTCTCGGCCCTCCAGCCAGCGCTGGTCGATCTCCGGCAACGGCTCGTCGTCGATCGCCGCCTCGAAGCCCCTGAGACGTTTGTAGATCGACAGAAGCTCGACGATCGTCGTCCAGGAGTTCACCAGATACTGAAACGACGAGCGCACTTGCTCGAAGGCATTGAGAATCTGCGTCATCACGCCGAGGGTGATGGCGCCGGCCACGATCGTCGGTGCCAGCATCAGCATCGGAAAGATGTTGTCGGTCTGCAGATAGGCGATGCGGGCGACGTTGAAGTACATGTAGTGGAAGTAGAGCCGGAAATAATTCCGCCTGACATGCGAGAACAGCTCGGCGACCACCGGGGGCTCAGCCCGGGCGCCGTCGTCCTCGCCATAGACGAGCTCCTTGCGATAGGCCGCCTCGACCCGCTGGTTGCGGAATTCCAGGCCCGGGAGCCTGATACCGACGATGGCCAGGAACGCGGTGCCGAACAGCGACCAGACGATCGCCGCGATGACCAGGGCGTAGGGCACCTCGCCAACCAGCGGCAGCGTCTTGACGTTGGCCGAGAGCACCAGAAGGACGGGCAGGAAGGCGATCAGCGTCATGACCGAATCGATCAGCCGGACGCCGAGATCCTCCATGGTGGTCGAGAAGCGCATCGTGTCTTCCTGGACGCGCTGCGAGGCCCCCTCGATGCGGCGAAGCTTCGGCCAGTACGACATGTAGTAGTCGTTCATCGCCGTGCGCCAGCGGAAGATGTAGTGGCTGACGAAGAAGCGGGTGAGCACGCCGACGGTAACGGCGACGAAGGCGATGCCGGCGAAGGTCAGCATCTCGCCGTAGAATTCCTCGATCGTTACCGGCCGCGATCGCGACAGGGCGGCCTGGATGAAGTCGTAGAACGGCCCGTACCAGGCGTTGATCGCGACGCTCACCTGCACCTGAAAGTAGGTGGTGAAGAGGATCAACGCCGATCCGAGGATCGACCAGAGCGCCCAGGGATGCGGCGCATAGACCATCCAGAAGGCCGCGAAGATCGCGACGACGATGGCGAAATAGACGTAGAACCACAGGAAGGCCGGCGACCAGAAGATCGAAACGCCGATGATCGGCGGCGCGTTTTCGGCGAGCGGCGGCAGTCCGAACCAGGCGCCAGCGTCGGCGCCGAAGACGTACCAGGCGGCGACCGCGACGGCGGTCCACGCGATCGCCGACAGAAAGAACAGCTTCGGCTGGGGAAAGAAGGAGACGAACACGGCGGCGGGGCTCCTCGATGATCGCATGGACGCGATCCGATGGGATGATGGCAACGACCATCTTAGTCGGTGTCGGGAGGAACGGCGCGGTGAAAACCGCGTGACCGGAAAGCGCCTCGCGCCTGTTCGGTGTCCGGCGCTCTATAGCTTGCGCAGCGCGACCTGCTCGGTCAGGTGGTTCGGCCCCTTGCGCAGGATCAGGTCGGCGCGCGGGCGCGTCGGCAGGATATTCTCGTAGAGATTCTTGCCGTTGATGTTGCTCCACAGGCCTTCGGCGATCTTCAGGGCCTCGTCCTGTGGCACCTGCGAATAGCGGTGGAAAAACGAGTCGGTCTCGCGGAACGCCGTCTCGCGCAGCCGCATGAAGCGCTCCACGTACCAGCGCTGGATGTCGACCTCGTCGGCGTCGATATAGATCGAATAGTCGAAGAAGTCGGAGACGAACGGCACGGCCTTGCCGTCCTTCGGCATGTCGCGCACTTGCAGGACGTTGAGCCCCTCGAAGATCAGGATGTCGGGTCGGTCGATGGTGATGCGTTCGCCTGGCACGACATCGTAGACGAAATGCGAATAGACCGGCGCCTCGACCCGCGGCACACCGGCCTTGATCTCGGAGAGGAAGCGCAGGATCGTGCCGACGTCGTAGCTTTCGGGAAACCCCTTGCGTTGCATCAGCCCCTCGGCCTCCAGCACGGCATTGGGGTAGAGGAAGCCGTCGGTGGTGATCAGGTCCACCTTGGGCGAGGACGGCCAGCGGGCCAAAAGCTCCTTCAGGACGCGGGCAGTGGTCGACTTGCCGACCGCGACCGAGCCGGCGATGCCGATGATAAACGGCGTCTTGGGATGGGCGCCGCCCTCCGACAGGAATCGTTGACGCTGGCGGAACAGCAATTGCGACGATTCCACATGGGCATAGAGCAGCCGCGAGACGGCGAGATAGATGCGGGCGACCTCGTCGAGATCGACCGGGTCGTTCATGGAACGGAGCCGGTTGACCTCGTCCTCGGTGAGCGTCAGCGGAGCGTCGGCGCGAAACTTCGCCCATTCGGCGGCCGAGAAGACCCGATAGGGCGAAAACTTCGAGGGCGCGAGCTGGTCCATCAGCCGTTCGCCTGTCCCAGTTCCGGCGGCCGGCCGGCTTTTTCGGCGATCCCCGTTTGCGCCGTGCGCCGCTGGAGTTCGTCCATCACCGCCGCGAGCGGCACATGGCGAACCCGCAGCGCGACCATGAGATGATAGAGGAGATCGGCCGCCTCCGAGGTTAAACGCTCGTCGTCCTGCGAAACCGCCGCGATGACCGTTTCGGTCGCCTCCTCGCCGAGCTTCTTGGCGACATGGCCGATGCCCTTGGCGACCAGCGAGGCGGTGTAGGAGCCGCTATCCTCGGACGTGGCACGCGCGGCGACGATCGTCTCCAGATCGGCGAGGGTAAAGTCTGTCATGGTGCCCTTTCGCTATGCGGTCTTTCCAGCATCTTTCAAGAATGCGGAGCCAATCTTCGGCCGGAAGCATGCTGTCGTTGAGACATCTACAGCGGCGCTGGAGCGGATGCGAATCTCGCGACCCATCGGTCAGTCGACCGGGTCGAGCCGCATCGGGATGGAAGCCGCCGCCATATGCGCCTTGGCTTCGCCGACCGTATGGGTACCGAAATGAAAGATCGAGGCGGCGAGCACCGCTGCCGCGTGGCCGTCGCGGATTCCTTCGACGAGATGATCCAGCGTGCCGACGCCGCCCGATGCGATCACCGGCACGCCAACCGCGTCCGCGACCGCGCGGGTCAGATCGAGGTCGAAGCCGGATTTGGTGCCGTCGCGGTCCATCGAGGTGAGGAGAATTTCGCCGGCGCCGAGCGAGACCACGCGCCGGGCGAAGGAAACGGCGTCGATCCCGGTCGCGGTACGCCCGCCATGGGTGAAGATCTCCCAGCGCGGCTCCTCGCCCGCCGCGGTGACGCGCCGGGCGTCGATGGCGACGACGATGCATTGGTCGCCGAACTTGTCGGCGGCCTCGGCGACGAGTTCCGGCCGGTTCACCGCGGCCGTGTTGATCGCGACCTTGTCGGCGCCAGCCAGAAGCAGCCGGCGAACGTCGGATACGGCGCGCACGCCGCCGCCCACGGTCAGCGGCATGAAACAGTGCTCGGCTGTCTGAGCGACAATGTCGAAAATCGTCTCGCGATTGTCGGAGGACGCGGTGATGTCGAGGAAGCAGAGTTCGTCCGCGCCCGCCGCGTCATAGACCTGTGCAGCGGCCACCGGATCGCCGGCATCGACAAGTCCCTCGAAATTGACGCCCTTGACGACGCGGCCGTCCTTGACGTCGAGACAGGGAATGATGCGCGCCTTGAGGGTCATGGGGCGGTCGCCTTTCTGCCAGCGCCTGTTCTGGCGCCGGCTGGTGCAGGTCCGGATCATCGCGGCTGCCACGGCGGTCGAGAGTCGGCCTGGCGGCCAAGGCGATCGGGTCTGAAGCGGCAAGAGACGGGTCCGGTGCGGTCTGAACTTTGGACCTTATGCGATGCCGCGATACAGATCGGCAAGGGCCAGCGTGACGCCGAGGCCGGTGAGAGGCAAGGTTTCCTCGCGTCCGACGATCATCTCCGGCTTGGCGAAGGCCCCTTCCTCGTCGCGGCTCCACAGCCAGACGCGAGGCTCGTCCTGGGCGAGGACGAGGTAGTGCGAAAGCGATGGGATCGCGGTGTATTCCTCGGCCTTTTCGCCGAAATCGACGGCAAGCGAGGAGGGCGAGAGGATTTCCGCCAGGAGAACCGGCGCGCGGGCGGCAAGGTCCGAACCGCTGCCGCCGGCCCGGTCGACGAAGACGTCGGGGTAGCGAATCCCGGCGGGCGTTTTCACGGCAAAATCCGCCGAGCCGATGTCGAAGGCGGCGAGGTCGAGTTTCGCGCCAAGTGCCAGGCCCAGCAGATACGCCAATTTGGCGTGGTTCCGCGATACGTTGACCATCATCTCGACGATCCTCCCCCGCACGAATTCGCGCTTTCCCTCGCGCCCCTCGTTCCAGCGCAGGAAGTCGTCCGCCGTTTTGATGGCCGATGCCTGGATATTCATGGTCGTCATGATAGAGCCGAACGGGTCTTCGATGAAGGCCAAATCCATCAAAGGGGTCTGGAGCGGCAATGGCGAGCGACGCGGCGCAACGACGGACGATCGAGGCCGGCGATCTGACGGTTGCCTATCGCGATATCGGGCCAAAGTCCGACGCCGGTGCCCCGCCCCTGCTGCTGTTACATGGCGCGGTCCAGACCAAGGCGGTGTGGTCGGCGCAGATTCCGGCGCTGGCGCAGTCTCGGCGGATCGTCGCCCCCGATTTTCGCGGCCACGGCGAAACGCGTGGCGATATCGCCGGTCTCTCGGTGGAAACCCTCGCCGAGGATGGATTCCGGTTCCTCGACGCGCTGGGCATCGATCGCGTGTCGCTCGGCGGAGTGTCGCTTGGCGGGATGGTGGCGCTGGAAATGGCGGCACGCCAGCCCGAGCGCGTTGAAGCCCTGATTCTCGCCGACACGCCGCTGGCGCTGTCGCTGCACGGCCCGGTGCGATCGATCCTGGAAGCACTGGGCCCGCAGCGCATCCTGTCGCCGCTGTTCCGGCTTTTCGGCCAGCGCCGCACCGCGCGGTTGGGTATCGCCTCGGTTCGGGCGGCGTTCGGGAACAAATGGGTCGGAGCCGACGCCGAACGGCACTTCATCGCGGGTTTCGCCACCATGCCGCCAGCGGCAATTCTCGCGACCTACGAGGCGATCGTGGCGGCGGACCCGGCGGCGATCGGCGCGCTCGACATTCCCTGTCTGGTCATTCTGGGCGATGACGAGGTGTCGCTGGTGGTCGACCACGCCGCCGAAATCGCCCGCCGGATCGGCCGCGCCGAAATCGTCCGCGTTAACGGCGGCCATGTCGCCAATCTCGATGCGCCGGAGGCATTCAACGAGGCGGTGGTCAGGTTTCTGGAAGAATTGCCCCCCGGATCGACACAATCCCGTTGAGGGGATCATCCCCTGCTTCACGTGAAACATTCCCGAGGCGGTCAGCCCGCTCCTTGCAGGACCTTCAGCGCTTCCCGCGCGTCGATCCGCCCGTCATAGAGGGCCCGGCCCGAGATCGCGCCTTCGAGCTTGTGGGCGTCGGGCATGGTCAGCCGCACGACATCGGCGAGCGAGGCGAGGCCGCCGGACGCGATGACGGGAATGGACATGGCCTCGGCCAGATCGATGGTGGATTCCCAGTTGATGCCGGCCAGCACCCCGTCCCGGTCGATGTCGGTGTAGATGATCGCGGCGACGCCCGCGTCCTCGAACCGCCGGGCCAGATCGATCGCCGTCAGCGCGGACGTCTCCGCCCAGCCCTCGACCGCGACCTTGCCGCCCTTGGCGTCGATGCCGACGGCGATGCGGCCGGGAAAGGATCGCGCGGCCTGTTTCACGAGGTCCGGATCGCGCACCGCCACCGTGCCGAGGATGACCCGCGCCAGACCCTTGTCCAGCCAGCGCTCGATGTCGGCCAGCGTCCGGATGCCGCCGCCGAGCTGGATGCTCATGTCCGCGCCGACGGCCGCAACGATGGCCTCCACCGCGCCGCCATTGACGGCCCTACCCTCGAAGGCGCCGTTGAGGTCGACCACATGCAGGTGGGAAAAGCCGGCGTCGCGGAAATCCCGCGCCTGCGCGGCCGGGTCGGCGTTGTAGACCGTCGCCTCGTCCATGAGGCCGAGCTTGAGGCGCACGCAGGCGCCGTCCTTGAGATCGATGGCGGGAAAGAGAATGGGCAAGGGCTTCAAGGCGTCCATTGGAGGAAGTTGCCGATGAGAGCCAGACCGAACCTCTGGCTTTTTTCGGGGTGAAACTGGGTGCCGGCCTTGTTGCCGCTCACAACGATCGCGGTGACCGGGCCGCCATAGTCGGTCGTGGCGACGACATCGGCTTCGTTCGTCGCGACGAGCTGATAGGAATGCACGAAATAGGCGTGCAGCCCGTCGTTTCCGGTCGGGATGCCGGCGAGAAGCGGGTGGGCATGTCTCACGTGAATCGTGTTCCAGCCGATCTGCGGGAGTTTCAGCGACGGATCGGACGGCACCATCTTCTCGACGTCGCCGGCGATCCAGCCGAGCCCCGGCGTGATGGTCTTTTCCAGCCCGCGCGAAGCCATCAGCTGCATGCCGACGCAGATACCGAGAAACGGCCGCTCCTTGGCTTCCACCGCCTCGCGCAGCGCCGCGACCATGCCGGGCACGGCGTCGAGCCCGGCCCGGCAATCGGCGAAGGCGCCGACGCCCGGCAAGACGATCCGGTCCGCCGACCGCACGGCCTCGGGGTCGGCAGTGAGCATGATCTCGGCCTCGATGCCGGCCTCGCGGGCGGCGCGCTCGAAGGCCTTCGTCGCCGAGTGCAGATTGCCCGATCCGTAGTCGATGATCGCGACACGCTGCATTATCGCGTTCCCATCGTGCCGAAGAACCCGCCGGTGCGGGCCGGCGCCGGTTTGTGGCGCTCAGCCGTCCACGGAGCGGCGGCGAGCGCTGGCTGTGCCGCGGGGGCGTCGACGGGCCGGCGACCGCCACCATAATATGTCAGTTCGGCCTCCGCCAGACCGGCGGCCTGGAACGCGGCGACCTCGCGCCAGCCCTTGCGCCGATACCGCGCGGCGCGAAGGCTCGGTCCCTCCAGCGCGATCAGAAGGCCGAGCAGGAACTGCAGGACGGCCGCCGTCAGGTCGAAGCCCTGCTCGCCCAGCATGGTGATGGCGAAGGACAGCGCCAGCGCGGCGATCCCCGCCAGCCAGAGGCGGTAGCGGAAAAGCCAAAGGAAGGTGAACAGCAACGCCCAGAACGAGAACGCGTCGCGCACGAACACGGCGTCCTTCGCGCCGTCGCTCTCCGGCGGCTCGAACACGATGAAACGGGTCAGCGCCATGGTCGTCCCGATCGCGTTGCCCGGCTCACGCCAGCGTGCCCTTGGTGGACGGGACGAGGTCGGCCTGGCGGGGATCGATCGCCACCGCGTCGCCGAGGACGCGCGCCACCGCCTTGAAGCAGGTCTCGGCGATGTGATGGGCGTTGGCCCCGGCCAGATTGGTGACGTGCAGCGTCACGCCGGCATTCTGGGCCAGCGCCTGGAAGAATTCGCGCACCAGCTCGGTGTCGAAGCCGCCGATCTTGTCGCGGGTGAAATCGGCCGAAAACACCAGGAACGGCCGGCCCGACACGTCGATCGCCGCGCGCGTCAGGCACTCGTCCATGGCCAGATCCAGCGAGGCGTAGCGGCGGATGCCGCGCCGCTCGCCGAGCGCTTGTCTGATCGCCTGGCCGAGCGCGATGCCGGTGTCCTCCACCGTGTGGTGATCGTCGATGTGGAGGTCGCCCTTGGCGGCGACGTCCATGTCGATCAGCGAATGGCGCGAGAGTTGTTCCAGCATGTGGTCGAAGAAGCCGACACCGGTCGCGATCGTCGACCGGCCGGTGCCGTCGAGATCGACGCGCACGCGGATGGCGGTTTCCTTGGTCTTTCTCTCGACGACGGCGTCGCGCCGTCCGGCTGTCTCGCCCATTTGCTGTCACCTTCTCGCGGATGTCGCCCGGCTTCTAGCACCGGGGCCGTGGCCCTGTCATGGGGGGCATGCCGGAGAGCGCCGCACATTCCCTTTGCAATCTCGTAGATTGGCACCTCGGTTCTCTATCAGCGCGCACTATTGAAAAACCCAACATGTTGGGTTAAATGCTTTCATGGTTACTGTCCTGCGTTCCCTCGGGCTGCGCGTCGTTATCTACCTCAACGATCACGAACCGGCGCACGTCCATGTCTACGGCGATGGGCAGGCCCGTATCCATCTGACCGGCGCAAGGCCGATGGTGATCGAGCAAAGGCGCATGACCAGGGGCGAATTGCGCAAGGCGCTGGCGCTGGTGGCGGAACACCAGGCAGCGCTGCTCCGGCGGTGGGAGGAGATTCATGGCTGAGTTCGAACTGACAGATGCCGAGTACGACGCAGCGACGCGGCGCGGCAAGCAAGCGGGCGCCGGGCAGCCGCAGCCGGTTTCGGTCCACTACGATGCGGAAACCGGCCGGGTCGTCGTGGAATTTCTCAACGGAGCCGCTTTCATGGTCCCGGCCCGGTCCCTTCAGGGGCTCGAAAAGGCGTCGGATGCCGATCTGGCGGATGTCGAAATTCTCGGAGACGACGGCCTCCATTGGGAACGGCTCGACGCCGACTTCACCATTGCCGGCGTGATGGCCGGGGTGTTCGGAACACGCTCCTTCGTCGATGTGGCACGGAAAGGCGGCAAGGTCCGGAGCGCCGCCAAGATCGCCGCATCCCGGGCGAACGGCGCCAAGGGCGGTCGGCCGCGCAAGGCGGCTGGGTGACCCCCCACTTGGCAATCCCTTTTGCCGGGTCCACATGGGACGCGGATGAAAAGGACGCGACTATGAGCATTCAGAACCACGATCCGGCGCAGATGTACGGCACCACCATCGTCACTGTCCGCAAGGGCGGCAAGGTGGTGATCGCCGGCGACGGCCAGGTGTCGCTCGGCAACACCGTGATGAAGGGCAACGCCAAGAAAGTCCGCCGCATCGGCAAGGAGGGCGCTGTCATCGCCGGTTTCGCCGGTGCCACGGCCGACGCCTTCACGCTGCTGGAGCGGCTGGAAGCCAAGCTCGAGCAATATCCCGATCAGCTGATGCGCGCCTGCGTCGAGCTCGCTAAGGACTGGCGCACCGACCGCTATCTGAGGCGTCTCGAGGCGATGATGATCGTCGCAGACAAACACGTCACGCTGACGCTCACCGGCAATGGCGACGTGCTGGAGCCTGAGCATGGCGTCATCGCCATCGGCTCGGGCGGCAATTACGCGCTGGCCGCCGCGCGGGCGCTGGCCGAGACCGATTACGACGCCGAGGAGATCGCCCGCCGGGCGATGAAGATCGCCGCCGAGATCTGCATCTACACCAACGACAATGTGGTGGTTGAGAGCCTCGATACCGCAGGGTGAAGGTCGCCGGGATCGGGACAACAGCCCGCTCGCTCGGCTGCTGGTGCAGCGATTAACCCATGAAAAAAGCCCGCGACGATCGCTCGTCGCGGGCTTTTCTGACTCACGTGGAATGGTCCGCGCCCGAATGCGCGGACTGTAACGGCCGTGCGGCCTATTCCTCGTCGCCGCGTCCCTTCAGGGCCGCGCCGAGAATGTCGCCGAGCGAAGCGCCCGAGTCGGTCGAACCGAACTGCGCGACGGCTTCCTTTTCTTCGGCGATCTGCAGCGCCTTGATCGACACGCCGACGCGGCGGGCCTTCTTGTCGAACTGCGTGACGCGGGCGTCGATCTTCTGGCCGACTGAGTAACGCTCGGGGCGCTGCTCGTCGCGATCGCGGGCGATATCCGACCGGCGGATGAAGGAGGTGAGATCGGTATCGACGATCTTCACTTCCAGACCGCCGTCCTTCACCTCGGTGACCTCGCAGGTGACCACGGCGCCGCGGCGCACGTCGCCGGCTTCCGCCGCCTCGACGAACGGATCGCCGCCAACCTGCTTCATGCCCAGCGAGATGCGCTCCTTGTCGATATCGACGTCGAGCACCTGCGCCTTGACCATGTCGCCCTTGTTGAACTCCTCGATCACCTGCTCGCCCGGACGATTCCAGTCGAGGTCGGAGAGGTGGACCATGCCGTCGACATCGCCGTCGAGCCCGATGAACAGGCCGAACTCGGTCTTGTTCTTGACCTCGCCCTCGACGATCGTGCCGATCGGGAACTGGTCGCGGAACGACTCCCAAGGATTGGAGAGCGTCTGCTTGAGACCGAGCGAGATGCGACGCTTGTTCGGGTCGACCTCGAGAACCACGACCTCGACCTCTTCCGAGGTGGAGAGGATCTTGCCCGGATGGACGTTCTTCTTCGTCCAGGACATCTCGGAGACGTGGATGAGCCCCTCGATGCCCGGCTCCAGCTCGACGAACGCGCCGTAGTCGGTGATGTTCGTCACGCGGCCGGTGACCTTGACGCCCATCGGATACTTGACGCCGATGCCGTCCCAAGGATCGGCCTCGAGCTGCTTCATGCCCAGCGAGATGCGGTGCGTCTCCTGGTTGATCCGGATGATCTGGACCTTCACCGTCTGGCCGATCTGCAGGATCTCGGTCGGATGGTTGACGCGGCGCCAGGCCATGTCGGTCACATGCAACAGGCCGTCGATGCCACCGAGGTCGACGAAGGCGCCGTAGTCGGTGATGTTCTTGACGATGCCGTCGACGGTCTGACCCTCTTCGAGGTTCTGGACGATCTCGGAGCGCTGCTCCGCCCGGCTCTCTTCGAGGACGGTGCGGCGCGAGACGACGATGTTGCCGCGGCGCTTGTCCATCTTGAGGATCTGGAAGGGCTGCGGCGTGTTCATCAGCGGCGTGACGTCGCGGATCGGCCGGATGTCGACCTGGGAGCGCGGCAGGAAGGCAACGGCGCCGTCGAGGTCGACGGTGAAGCCGCCCTTGACCTGGTTGAAGATCTGGCCTTCGACCTTTTCGCCGGCTTCGAACTGCTTCTCGAGCTTGACCCAGCTTTCCTCGCGGCGCGCCTTGTCGCGCGACAAGACGGCTTCGCCCAGCGCGTTCTCGATGCGCTCGACATAGATCTCGACGACGTCGCCGACCTTGAGATCGCTCTCCTTGCCCTTGACGCCGAATTCCTTGAGGGCGACGCGGCCCTCGACCTTCAGGCCGGCATCGATGACGGCCATGTCCTTTTCGATCGCGACGACGGTGCCCTTGACCACGGCGCCTTCGGCGACGTCCTGTTCATGGAACGAGGCTTCGAGCAGCGAGGCGAAATCTTCGCGGGACGGGTTTAAGTTAGACATTCCTACTCCTTGGGAACTTTCCCACTATCCGTGGGAAAGCGGCGCGCCGTGGGGCGAAGGCCCCGGGTCAGACATTGCGTTTCGCCCGATGTCGCGGTCCGGCCCATCCCGAAAAGGGGAGAGGCCCGGAGCGGTTTCGCCGTTGCGGCACCGCGCCGTTCGGCGCGCAAGACCGCGGCCGGGCAGGATTGATCGAAGCATGGCGGGCCGTGGAGATATCCGGTGCCGAAAAAATCAGGCGGAGGACAAGCCGTTGGCCGATAGCCGAAAAGGGCGTGCCTTCTTACGAACGGCCGCCCCTACACTCCGTTCCGTCAGGCCAGGGACCGGTCGATGATCGCGCAGGCCGCACGGAACGCCGTTTCTATATCCAATTCGCTGGTATCCAGCAAGTGCGCGTCGGTCGCCGGTTTCAACGGCGCGACACTGCGCCCGGCGTCGCGCGCGTCGCGCTCGCGGACTTCGGCGAGAATCCGCTCATAGGCGACGTCGCGGCCCTTGGCGGCAAGTTCGTCTGTCCGGCGGCGCGCCCGGACCTCGGCCGAGGCGGTGACGAAGATCTTCACTCGCGCGTTCGGGCAGATCACCGTGCCGATGTCGCGCCCGTCGAGCACCGCGCCTTCCGGCCGCGACGCGAAATCGCGCTGAAACGCGGTCAGGGCCGACCGGACTTGCGGATGCACGGCGACGCGCGAGGCGAGTTCCCCGGCTTCGCGGCCGCGCAGGCTGCCGTCGTCGAGATGCGATGTATCGAGCCGCTCGGCGATCGGCCCCACCGCCGCGGCGTCGTCGAGGTCGATGCCGCAATCGTCAGCGAGCTTGCCGATGGCGCGGTAGAGCAGGCCGGTGTCGAGATAAGGCAGGTCGTAATGCTCCGCCAGCCGCTTGGCGAGAGTGCCCTTGCCGGCGGCCGCGGGTCCGTCGATGGCAATCGTCAGTGGCTCGGTCATGGGGCGTGATCCGTGTTGGACGGCAGGTCCGGCTCCATTTCGGGAACCGGCGGGTCGAGAGCGAGGGTGCCGCGCGCGTCCAGCACCAGCAGGATCGCGGCGACGACGGCGCCGAGCAGAAACGGGACGGCGACCATGAACAGGATCAGCTCGAGTTCGCCGATCCATCGGGCGAGGCGCAGCGCGAAATCGACGACGCCATTGCCGGTGTCGAAAAGCCCCGGCAGCGCGATCTCGCCGCGCAGCGCCAGCCGCTCGGCGGTGCCCTTCTGGGTCTGATAGATCACCGCGATCACGCCGCAGAAGGCCAGGAAGGCGGGCATCGGCAAAAGCGCGGCCAGACGGCTGCCGAGCGTCCCCGACCGTGCCCGAAGATGTCGCGCGCGATAGCGGCCGTAGATGAAGGCGACCGGCGAGAAGAACACGATGGCGAAGATCGCCGCGATCATGCGCGGTTCGCCTTCTCGCGCCGGACCCCGATCTCGACATGGTTCAGCGCCGCAAAGGGCGGGCGCTCGAAGATTGCCGGTTCGTCGAGAAAGGCGAGCAGCATATCGAACGCGTCAACGCCCCAGAAGACCGGTCCCGCCGCCCCGTCCGCATCGTAAGGCACGAAGCTCGGAACGCCGAAGACGCCGGCGGCGAGGGCGTCTTCGGTATTCGCCCTCAGCGCGGCCTTCGAGGCTTCCGCCGTGGCGAGGGCCGGATCGAGACCCAGCCGCTCCGCCAGCGCCGTTACGCCGTCCGGCGTGTCGACGGGTTCGCCTTGCGAAAACACGAAATCGAAGGCGCCGCGCACCGTTGCCAGATCCGCGCCCGCGCCGTCATGGGCGCCTGCCAGGAGGCGCAGCGCGGCCAGCGGGTTGAAGGGGTGGCGCGGCGGAAACACCGTCTCACGGCCCAGCGTCGCCCCGAGAAACACCGCCTGGCGATAGGTATGCAGACGCTTGGCTTCGATTTCGGCCGGTCCGAGCTGGCCATGATGGGCCAGCACCGCGCCGAACAGGATTGCGCGCGGCCGCACCGCGATATCCGCCGGCAGGTCGGGCAGCCGCGCCAGAACGATATGGGCATAGGGCGACAGGAGATCGTAATAAAAGTCGAGCCGGCGTGTCATCGCTAGGCCTCCGGCGTCTCGATTTGCGCCCCGAGGCCCGTCATCATCGCCTCGAATTCGGGAAAGCTGGTGGCGATCATGCGCCCGTCATCGACGGTCACGGACTTCTCGCAGGCCATGCCGAGAACCAGAAAGCTCATGGCGATGCGGTGGTCGAGATGGGTGGCGACAGTGCCGCCGCCATAATTGCGCCCCTCGGGATCGCCGGTCACGGTCAGCCAGTCGGCGCCTTCCTCGTGGACGATGCCATTAGCGGCGAGCCCGGCGGCCACGGCGGCCAGCCGGTCGCTCTCCTTGACGCGCAATTCGTCGAGACCACGCATCACCGTCGTGCCCTTGGCGAAGGCGGCGGCGATCGCCAGCACCGGATATTCGTCGATCATCGACGGCGCGCGGGCTTCCGGCACCTCGATTGCAGTCAGTTCGGAATGGCGCACGTTAAGGTCGGCGACGTCCTCGCCGCCGGCGACGCGCCGGTTCAGGATTTCGATCGCGGCGCCCATGTCGACGAGCGTCTCGATCAGGCCGGTGCGGGTCGGGTTCATCAGGACGTTTTCGATGGTGACGTCCGAGCCCGGCACGATCAGCGCCGCGACGATCGGAAAGCCGGCCGAGGACGGATCGCCCGGCACGACGAAATCGGCAACGCCCGTGAGTGGGCCCTGGCCTTCGAGGCGGATATGCCGCACCCCGGCCGCGTCCGTCTCGACCGCGATCGTCGCGCCGAAGCCTTGCAGCATCTTTTCAGTGTGGTCGCGGGTCATCACCGGTTCGACCACCGTGGTGATTCCCGGCGCGTTCAGGCCGGCGAGGAGGACCGCGGACTTCACCTGCGCCGAGGCCATCGGCACCCGGTATTCGATCGGCGCGGCGACGCGGGACCCGCGAATCGACAGCGGCAGCCGGTCGCCCGAACGCGCTACCACTTGCGTTCCCATCAGCCGCAGCGGATCCAGCACCCGGCCCATCGGCCGCTTCGACAGCGACGCGTCGCCGACGAAGGTGGTGGCGAAGTCGTAGGTGCCGACGAGGCCCATGGTCAGCCGCGCGCCGGTGCCGGCATTGCCGAAATCCAGAACGCCCTCCGGCTCCAGCAGGCAGCCATTGCCAACGCCGTGGACCACAAAGGCATCGCCCTCCTTGGCGATCAGCGCGCCCATCGCCCGCATGGCGTTGCCGGTGGCGATCACGTCCTCGCCTTCGAGAAGCCCGGTGATCCGGGTCGTGCCGGCGGCGATCCCGCCGAACAGGAAGGCGCGATGGGAGATCGACTTGTCGCCCGGCACTGTCGTTCGGCCGGTCAGCCCGCCGGTCTTGCGAGCGCTGATCGGCCGTGGCGTCGCCGTTGCATGCATGTCTCTGGTCCCGTCTTTTTCCGGCTTCGCGTGCCTGACTTCGATCGCCTGGCAGCGGCGCGCTCTTTCTGTCGCCGTAATCGGGCTTTGACAAGGGCCGGGCGAGGCCGTAAGGGACCAACCGATTTTCATCGGAGCGGAATTGCGGCAATCAGACAGCCGGCCACCTCTTCGCGGCCGCAAGGCCGCGGCGGTGACCGGCCGGATCGCGCGGCCCCTTCCTACCGAGAGCGACCTGGGCGGACGCGGACGCGCCGACCCCAATCGACGACGAGGCAATGATGGCGAAATCCGAACTCGGCACCAAGCGGACCGACCCAGAGACGGGCCGCAAATTCTACGATCTGGGCAAGGATCCGATCGTCTCCCCCTATACGGGCAAATCCTATCCGCTCTCTTTCTTCGAGGTCGAGCCGACGCGCGGCTCCGTGCCGAAGGAGAAGGTGAAGCCGAAACCGAAGGCCGCGGTCGAGGATGAGGAAGAGGAGGAGACGGTCGAGGTCGAGGGGACCGAGAACACGGTCTCTCTCACCGACGTCGAGGAGGAGGAGGAATCCACCTCCGGCAAGTCCGATCTGCCCGACGTCGACGCGACGGACGACGAGGACGACAGCGACGACAACGACACCTTCCTGGCGACTGACGACGACGATGACGACGACGACGACGTTGCCGACATCATCGGCGGCAGCCGGGACGACGACGACGACTGATCGCGACGGGCGAGACGGCGCGGTCGTTTGATCGTCCGCGCCGCGCCCGCGACTCGTCGAAATTCGCTTGATCTTCGCGGCGGGCTTGATTAAGAACCCGCCGATACCGACGCGGGCCGCACCCAGGGCTCGCCGACAGTTCGCCGGTTGCCGGCGGCGTGGGGCCATAGCTCAGCTGGGAGAGCGCTACAATGGCATTGTAGAGGTCAGCGGTTCGATCCCGCTTGGCTCCACCATTATCCTCAATTGCTGAACTCGACCCACACGATGTCGTCCGGGTTCTCGGGCGTGGTGCGCGCCGCGATGGTCTCGCCGTTGAAGCCGGCCGTGATCGTTTCCGGCGCCTCGCCGTCGACGGCCAGCGAGGACTTCCAGACCGAGGGCACTTCCTCGGTTTCCGGCCGCCCGGCGATCGGAATGGCGCCCAGCGTCGCGTTGTCGTCGATGCCGAAATAGCCGCGCGGCCGCATCACGTTGACCACCTCGCCGGGAAGCGTCGTTCCGGCGATCGCGCCGGCCACGGCCGGATAGAGTCTGAGATTGGCGATGTCGGTCGAGCGCGGGAAGCCGGAGCGATAGATGCGCGTCACCGGATAGCCCTCGGCCGCGACGACGAATTCGTAGCGCTGGCCGGGCTGCACCGGGAAGGGCCCGAAGCGGCCGTCCGCGCCGACGGTTTTTTCCAGCACCGCCTCACCCTGGCGCTCACCGGTCTCCGAATCGACCGCGAAGACGGTCAGCCGCGCGCCGTCGAGCGGCAGATTGGTCGGCGCGCCATTGGCGTAACCGGAAATCTCTCCCGCGACGGTCGGCGAGTCCTCCGGCTCGATGTCGAGGGTCGCCGGAACCTGTCCGGTGAGCGCCTTGTGGATGGCGATGAACGCCTCGGGCGACGTTGCCGTCTCGCGATGGTCGATGCCGTCGAGGACGACAGTGTCGGCGCCCTTCAGTTCCGGTGCGTCGTAGGAGACGCCGGTTGCCTCGCCGGGCAGGCCGAGGAACCGGGCGTCCGGCTGGGCGTAGAGGTCGAAGCGGTCCGACCGGATCACCGTCACCGGGATATTGTCGGGCACCTCCGGCGGCTGGTTGAGCGCGGTCAGGAACCGGCCGGCGCCGTTGTATTCGGAGTTCAAGCGCTCCTCGGAATTGGCGTAGACGCCATGATGGACGCAGCCGGCCAGCACCATCCCGGCGACCTTGTCGGCGCCGCCGAAATTCTTCACGTAATTGCGCGCCGTCTGGCAGCCGCGCGAATGGGCGACGATCGCGACCTTTTCGGCGCCGCTCGTGGTGAGCGCCCGCTCGACCGTCCGCGCAAGCGAACGGGCGGCCTCCTCGCTCGAGGAGCGGTTTTCCTCCGCCACCGTGTCGTCGGTCCGCGCGGATGGATGGTCGATATCGGCGGCGAACAGCCGGTCGGCAGGATAGCCGTTGCTTTCGAAGCGCCACAACACCGGCATCCAGAACGCGGCCGAATCGCCCTCGCCATGGACGAAGACGATCGGCGGCGTGGAGCCGGCCGCGTTCTCGCCGGCGGCCCGGGCGGCGGACGCTGCGAGGCTCGCGGCGAGGACCGCCAGCATTGTCCGGATCGCACCCGCTCTCTTCATGTCGACATCTCCCGCGTTCAACCCGTACCCTCGCAGCAAGAAAGGGCGGCGACCGGGTGCGGCAATGCCGCGCGGCGACCGCGAATTGCCCGTTACGCCCTATCCCGCGTTATAAAAAAGATTGACGATGGCCCGAAGCCCGCCAAATCAATACGTTGCGGTTGAAGTGGACGAAAAAGGGAAAATCTCATGAAAACACTTGGATGGGTCGCCGCGGGTATCGCGGCCATGACCATGACCACCGGCGCCGCCTCGGCGCAGGAAAAATTCATCACCATTGGCACCGGCGGCCAGACCGGCGTCTATTTCGTCGTCGGCCAGTCGATCTGCAAGCTGGTCAATCGCGGCCAGGCCGAGCATGGGCTGAAATGTACCGCGCCGTCGACCGGCGGCTCGGTCGCCAACATCAATGCGGTCAAGGCCGGCGACCAGACGCTGGGCGTCGCCCAGTCCGATATGCAGTACAACGCCCTTGAGGGGAAGGCGCCTTGGGACGGCGACCCATTCAAGGGCGAGCGGGCGGTGTTCTCGATCCATCCCGAGCCGATGACGGTGGTGGCGCGGGCCGATTCCGGCATCAAGACCTTCGACGATCTGAAGGGCAAGCGCGTCAATATCGGCAATCCGGGCTCCGGGCAGCGCGCGACCATGGAAGTCGTCATGGACCGCCTAGGCTGGACGATAGACGACTTCTCGCTCGCCTCCGAGCTGAAGGCGGCCGAGCAGTCGCAGGCGCTGTGCGACAACAATGTCGACGCCATCATCTACACGGTCGGCCACCCGAACGGCTCGATCCAGGAGGCGACGACGACCTGCGAGGCCAAGCTCATCCCGATGACCGGCCCCGAGATCGACAAGCTGGTCGAGGAGAACCCGTATTATTCGGCGGCGACGATCCCCGGCGGTCTTTACGAGGGCAATCCGGACGAGACGCAGACCTTCGGCGTGCGGGCCACCATGGTCTCCTCCGATCAGGTCGACGAGGAGACCGTCTACCAGGTCGTCAAGGCGGTGTTCGACAATTTCGACCGCTTCAAGAAGCTGCATCCGGCCTTCGAGAACCTCACCAAGGAGGAGATGACCAAAGCTGGTCTGTCGGCGCCGCTGCATCCGGGCGCCGAGCGCTACTTCAAGGAAGCCGGGCTTCTGTAAGCCCTCCTATCGGCGGCGGGGCCCGCATCGGTCCCGCCGCTTCACCATCCCGCGACCACCCCCCGATTGTCTTCGGTCCTGACCGGGTCGGCGCGGGCGTCGTACCGACCGGACCCTCTTCAGGCAAAGCGAGCTCCTGCAATGACCAAAACTCCGCGTCATTCCGAGAGCCTCGATGACGAGCGCCGGCGCGAGATCGACAGCGTCGATGTCGAAGCGGCGACATCGCGCCAGGAATCGCTGCATGACCTCGTCGCCTCGTCCGACACCGGCGGCCGCAGTCCGGCAAGGCCTGTCGCATACCTGATCTCGGGTACGGCGCTCGTCTGGTCGCTGTTCCAGCTGTGGATCGCCTCGCCGCTGCCCTTCATGGTCGGCGTCGGCGTCTTCAACAATACCGAAACACGCTCGATCCATCTCTCCTTCGCGCTGTTCCTGGCCTTTCTGGCCTTCCCGGCGTCACGATCGCTCTTCCAACTCGCCCTCGGCATCGGCGTGCCGTTGCTCCTGGGCTTTCTGTTTCTGGAAGGCGCAACGGGCGTCTTGCCGGTCTGGTACGTCCCGGTGATCACGGTCGCCATGATCGTCGCGGTCATCCTGCCGTCGCCCAACAAGCGCGTTCTGCCGCATGAATGGGTGCTGGCGATCGCCGGCGCGGCGACGGCCTCCTATCTCTATTTCGCCTATGAATCGATATCCGGCCGCATCGGCGCGCCGAACATGACCGACTTCATGGTCGGCACGGTCGGGCTGATGGTGCTCCTGGAAGCCACCCGCAGGGCGCTCGGGCCCGCCCTGATGGTTGTGGCCTCGGTGTTCCTCATCTACACCTTCCTCGGCCCCTACATGCCGTCGATCATCGCTCATAAGGGCAATTCGCTCTCCGAGGTGATTAACCACCAGTGGATCACCACCGAGGGTGTCTTCGGCATCGCGCTCGGCGTTTCCACCTCCTTCGTCTTCCTGTTCGTGCTGTTCGGCTCGCTGCTCGATAAGGCCGGCGCCGGCAGCTACTTCATCAACGTCGCCTTCTCTCTGATGGGCCACATGCGCGGCGGACCGGCCAAGGCGGCCGTCGTTTCCTCGGCGATGACCGGGCTGATCTCCGGCTCCTCGATCGCCAACGTCGTGACCACCGGCACCTTCACCATCCCGCTGATGAAACGGGTCGGCTTCTCGGCCGAGAAGGCCGGCGCGGTCGAAACCGCCTCCTCGGTCAACGGCCAGATCATGCCGCCCGTCATGGGCGCCGCCGCGTTCCTGATGGTCGAATATGTCGGCATTCCCTATTTCGACGTGGTCAAACACGCCTTTCTGCCGGCGGTCATCTCCTATATCGCGCTGGTCTATATCGTTCATCTGGAAGCGTTGAAGGCCGGCATGGAGGGCCTGCCGCGCGCCTATGTGCCCAAGCCCTGGCTGCAATGGCTGGTCGGCGTCGTGTTCGGCATCCTGGTGCTGTGCGCCATTTCCCTCGCCGTCTATTACGGCATCGGCTGGATCCGCCCAGCCTTCGGCGAGAATGCCGGCTGGATCGTCTTCGCGCTGCTCATCGCCGTCTATGTCGGCCTTTTATGGTACGGCGCGAAATATCCGGCGCCGCAAATCGACGACCCGGACAAGCCGATCACCGAATTGCCGCTGCCCGGCCCGACGGTCAAATCCGGCCTGCATTTCATCCTGCCGGTCGTGGTTCTTGTCTGGGCGCTGATGGTCGACCGCCTCTCGCCGGGGCTTTCGGCGTTCTGGGCCGCGACGTTCATGATCTTCATCCTGGTGACCCAGCATCCAATCACCGCCTTCTTCCGCGGCACCGGCAATTACGGTCTCGAGGCCGGCCGCGGCCTGATCGATCTGGTCGACGGGCTGATCACCGGCGCTCGCAACATGATCGGCATCGGCATCGCGACGGCGACCGCCGGCATCATCGTCGGCGCCGTGTCGCAGACCGGCGTGGGTTCGGCGCTGGCGGAGGTCGTCGAAGTGCTGTCGGGCGGCAATCTGATGGCCATCCTGTTGCTCACCGCGGTCCTGTCGCTGATCCTCGGCATGGGGCTGCCGACCACGGCCAACTACATCGTCGTCTCGGCGCTGCTCGCCCCGGTGATCGTCACGCTCGGCGAGGCCAACGGCCTCATCGTGCCGTTGATCGCGGTGCATCTCTTCGTGTTCTATTTCGGGATCATGGCCGACGTGACACCGCCGGTCGGGCTGGCCTCCTTCGCGGCGGCGGCGGTTTCCGGCGGTGATCCGATCAAGACCGGCGCGATCGCCTTTTTCTATTCCCTGCGCACGGCGGCGCTGCCGTTCCTGTTCATCTTCAACACCGATCTGTTGCTGATCAATGTCGACGTTTTCCACGGCATTTTCATCTTCATCGTTGCGACGATTGCGATGCTTCTGTTCGCCGCGGCGACGCAGGGCTGGTTCCTCACCAAGAACCGCATCTGGGAAGGCGTCGCGCTGCTTTTGATCGCGTTCACCCTGTTCCGGCCGGGCTTCTGGATGGACATGGCGGTGCCGCCCTACAACGACAGACCGGCGAGCGAATTGGCGGCGGCGGCCGGCAATACGCCGCAGGGTCAACCGCTGCGCCTGCGGATTGCTTATCTCGATGCCTTCGGCGCTCCCTCCGAGCGCACGGTCGACCTGCCTTTGCCGAATGGGGCGAGCGGCGAGGAAAGACTGGCCAACGCCGGGCTCGAGCTTGTCGAGACCGACGGCAAGACGATGATCGACAATGTCGCGTTTGGCTCGCCGGCCGAAGCCGTCGGCCTCGATTGGGATCAGCAGATCACGCTGGTCAGAACGCCGACCGAGCAGCCGACGAAATATTGGATGTTCCTGCCCGCCCTGGCGCTGTTGGGTCTGATCGTCTGGGGCCAGCGCCGCCGCGCGCCGCGCGAGCCGGCACGGCCCAAGGCCAGGGCTATGGCCGGCTGAGAAGAGTTGCCGGGGAAATGATCAAGGCGCCGCAAGCCCAAGCTTGCCGCGCCTTGAATGGATGCAGTCGGCGCCGGCTATTGGCCGGCTGCCGTTCGAATTTCAGCCGATGACCGACAGCAAAACGACAGTTGCCGCCAGGGCCAGGGTGATCATGCCGGTAACGGCGAGGGTCTGGAAAACTTCGCTGCGGATCATGGTTGGCGCCTTTCATGCGAGCGCGTGGGTGATGCGACGCATGTGCGATGCACAAGCGCCTCGTTCCAGTCCGCATTGCGACATTTTTCGTCGCCGTAATGGCAAAATCAGCTCCGCGCGACCTTGGCTCGTCCGCCAGGCCTACAGCCCTCAGGCCGAGTGCGAGAAAATGTCCTCGTCGTCCCAGCCGGCGAGGTCGAGCTTCGCTCGGGTCGGAAGGAAGGCGAAGCAGGCCTTGGCCAGATCCATCCGGTCCTCGCGCTCGAGCCGCTTATAGAGTCCGCCCATGATGTCGTGGAGATACAGAACGTCCGAGGCGGCATATTCGATCTGCGCCGGCGACAAGGTCTCGGCGGCCCAGTCGGACGATTGCTGCTGCTTGGACAGGTCGGTGCCGGCCATTTCGCGCGCCAGATCCTTCAGCCCGTGCCGGTCGGTATAGGTTCGCGTCAGCCGCGAGGCGATCTTGGTGCAGAAGATGCCGTCGGTCATCACTCCAAACGCGTGATAAAGCGCGGCGATGTCGAAGCGGGCGTAGTGGAAGATCTTGGTCTTCGACGCGTCCTTGAGCAGCGTCGTCAGGTTTGGCGCCTCGCGCTGGCCCTTGGCGATCTGCACGATGTCGGCCGTACCGTCACCGGGCGACAGCTGGACGACGCAAAGCCGGTCGCGGCGCGTGTCGAGGCCGAGCGTTTCGGTGTCGATGGCGACGGGGCCGGTATAGCGGGAAATGTCGGGAAGATCGCCTTTGTGGACGCGGATGGTCATGGACTGCCTTCGTTCTGGGGGTGCGTTCCGCCCGCTCTAGCGGTTTTTGTCTGTAGGCAAAAGGCTTCCTGCCCACTGCAAACCGTCCTGGCCAGCCAAAGAGCGCCGGGTAGTGCGTGCGAGATAACCCCCGAAACGGCCCGGATCATGCGTTTCTGACGTGACGTCGAGTATGCGCCGCGAAGCCGACTGGCCGAGCTTGAAGGTACACATTACTGACGAAATCCGTCCGTCTTACATAGGGTCCGCGTAAGCATCGACAGTTAAAACGATTTCTTCATGTTTCTACCAGAAGGTTTGCCTCGGTCGGGCGCTCGAGGGGGAGCAAAGCGCCGGTAATCGTGACCCGTCATCGGGGAAGCGACGTCGGCTTTGTGCCGCGAAGGGGTCGGCCGAAACTAGCGCATCCAATCCATTCGCGGTTCGGCCACGTCCGGATCGCAATGCTTCACATAAAACAATCAAGGGGAAACAATGCTCAAGAACATGATGATGACCGCCGCCGCCGGCGCCCTGCTCTTCGGTGCAAGCCTGGTGACACCCGCGCTTGCCGATCAGCACGAGGCGCCGATCAAGGAATTGGTGGAAGCGAAACTGAAGGCGGCCCTGAACGATCCGGTCGTCATCGCGGCCATCAAGGCGCAGAACGAAAAGAACGCGGCGATGGCGCAAGCCGATATCGACGCGCTGGACAAGCAGTGGCGCGGCGAAGTCGACGCCGGCGGCGGGGCACTGGTCGACGCAACCCTTGCTTCCGAACTGTCGACCTACCTGAAGAAGGTCAAGGACGACCAGCAGGGCGCGCTGACCGAACTCTTCGTCATGGACGCGAAGGGCCTGAATGTCGGTCAGAGCGACCCGACGTCGGATTACTGGCAGGGCGACGAAGCCAAATGGCAGAAGACCTTCAGTGCCGGCGCCGACGCGGTCTTCGTCGACGAGATCGAGCAGGACGAATCGACCCAGCAGCTGCAGTCGCAGGCCAGCTTCACGATCACCGATCCTGAGACCGGCGAGCCGATCGGTGCCGCGACTGCCGGCATCAATCTCGAGATGCTCTGATTGTAAGCCCTATCGGGTAAGGAAGCCTCAGCCATGTCAAATTCCACATCGCATCCATCCGGTCGCACGCTCTCCATCGGGCTCAAGGCGGCACTGGCGACAGCCGTGCCGGTTCTGCTCGGGATCGCGGCACTTGTCGCCATCCAGGTGCAGAACCTCAAGAGCACGATCTATCAGGAAGCCGAAGGCAGCACGGTCACTATCGTGCAGCTGATGGCCGATCAGATGGCGGGCGGTGTGAAATGGGGCAAGGCTGAGGTCGTCGACAAGGTCTATGCCGATCTGGCGGCGCAAGACGGCAACGAACTGTCCGACGTCCTGGTCCTGAACAAGGAAGGGGCGCCCGTAACCCAATTTTCCGACGACGCGCTGAACAGTGCCGGCGATCTGTCGGCGACCGTCGCCGCCGCGGCGTCCAAGGTCGAAGCCGGCGAGATCAGCACGAGCTGGTCGGGCCAACATCTTTTGATCGTCGCGCCAATTGCTCCAGGTGGCGAACACATCGGCACAGTGGCCATGGCGTGGGACCTCTCGCGCCTGGGCGCCTTGGTTCAAGCCGAAATGTGGAAGGGTGCGCTCTTCGGCATCGTCATCGCCGGCATGGTCGTTGGCGTGGTTGCCTTCTTCCTCAAACGCAGCGTGACTGGGCCTATCAGCACCGTTACCGGTGTTATGACGACGCTGGCCGAAGGCGATAATACCGTCGAGGTCCCACATGTGGAGCGTGGCGACGAGATTGGCCGGATGGCGAATGCGGTGTTGGCGTTCAAGCAGGCGGCGTTGGAAAAGCAGCGGGTCGAGGCCGAGGCGGTGACGCGGCGCGAAGAGGCCGAGGCCGAGCGGCGCCAGAACGGCGAGCGCCAGCAGATGACGGCGCAGGAGCAGG
>NZ_JAZHLJ010000052.1:0-28847 GCF_036549495.1 Aurantimonas sp. C2-5-R2 | reverse complement strand
TCGCTCAACAAAAACAAATCACCCATCAAAGCCTCCTTCAATGGAGACCGTGAATCACAGATCAAGAGAAATTAATAGGTCCTGAGCCTAGCGATAAAGGTCTTGCCGGGTCGGGGGCAGTTCGGCCGGTCCCTTGGCCCGCCGCGAGGCGAGTGTCTGGTAGATCAGCAATCCGCCGCGGCTGAAACCCAGCGAGACGCCGGCCAGATAAAGCAGCCAGAGACGGGCGCGGGGCTCGCCGGCGATCCGCGACGCCTCTTCCATATTGGCGCTGAGGCGGTCGTGCCAGAGCCGGCAGGTGCGGCCGTAATGCTCGCGCCAGTTCTCGACGTCGTGGACCTCGAAACGGTGCGCCTCCAGCTTTTGCGCGGAGTGGCCGACATGGTCGAGTTCGGCGCCGGGAAAAATGTAGCGGATGATCGCCGCATATTCCTTCGTGCCTTTGCGAAATGCCTTGTCGGTGGCCTTGGCCGGCCGGGTGATGGCGTGGTGGAGATAGAGCCCGTTCGGCCGCAGGAGTTTACGCACGGCGCTGAAATAGGCGTCGTGATGGGCCCAGCCGACATGCTCGAACATGCCGATCGAGGCGATCTTGTCGAAGGCTCCGCTCACCTCCTGGAAGGGCTTGAGTTCGATCGTCACACGATCGCCCAATCCCTTCGCCGCGACGCGTTCGCGGGCGAGATCGTATTGCGCCTGGCTCAGCGTCACGCCGTGGCCGGTGACGCCATAATTCTCGGCGGCATGGATGAGCAGCGCGCCCCAGCCGCAGCCGATGTCGAGCAGCCGTTCGCCCGGTTTCAGCCGCAGCTTGCGGCAGATCATCTCCAGCTTGTCGTGCTGCGCCTTGTCGATGTCGTCGTGCCAGCCGTCGAAATAGGCGCAGGAATACAGCATCCGCTCGTCGAGAAAGAGCCGGTAGAAATCGTTGGAGATGTCGTAATGGAATTGGATCGCCGCCATGGACGAGCCGCTGGCGCCCGCCCCTACGCCTGTCTGGGGCGCCGCTTTGGCGGCCTTGGAGCCTTTACGGGACAGGCTGTAGAGCGCCGGCAGCGCGATGGCGATCCGTAACTTGTCGAGCTTCTTCAGCGCTTCCTTGGTGCGTATGTCGGAACGCGCGGCGGCGATATCGAAGATCGTGCCGTCCTCGATATCGACGGCCTTGGTCATCCATAATTCGACGGCGGTGGCGATCGTCGGGCGCAACGCCAGGCGAGCGATCGCGGCGGGATCGTTCAGGGCGAGCGCCGGTCCGTCCGCGGGACCGATGCGTTCTCCGGTCCACAGCCGGACGGCGATCTTCGGCTGGAAAGCGGTGATCGCCTGGCGGACGATGGCTTCGAGTCTGGCTTCGCCCGTCATCGACCGGCCTCTCCGTTTCACGTGAAACCGGTATGAACACCGCTTTTCAGGGTTTAGCGCGGAGTATGGGCGGGCGGCAACTCGCGTTGCGGACATCCCGACGCTTTAACGGCCTGCAGCGCAAACCCGCCTATCCGATACCCGATATCCCAGGTGCCGCTGGCGCGAGACCGCCCAGCACAGCGCCGTTGCACCAGTCGCGCCGCTTGCCGCCCTCGTAGCGGGCGACGAGACCCTCGCGCAGCAACCGGTCGGCGACGTCGCTGCCGTCCGACGCCGACAGGCTGGCCAGCACGCGGCCGAAATATTTGTCGCCGGAAATGACGGTCAACGTGACGTTTCCGCCGCCGACCAGCTGCTTGAGCCGATCGGTCGCAACTTGCGCGGCGGCTTTTTCCGCCGCACAGCCGCCGCGATGCTCCGGGGCGTCGATCCCGCGCAGGCGAACCGCGACATGGACGGACTGCATCGGCCAGATGAATGCCTCGACCATAATCGTATCGCCGTCGCGTACCTTGATCACGCGCGCCTCCACCGGCCCGGCGATTTCGCGCAGATACGCATCGCCGGTCTCGGCGGCGCCAGCCGCTGCCCCAAACGCGAGCAGGGAGGTAATGCAACCGTAAAGAGTATTGGTAAGGTATCTCACGTCAGCGGGCGATCCGAATCATGTGTGTTGCGGATATTATTCCTATACCGAATTCGGAGGAAATCAATTAGTTCACCAGAGCGCTAAGGGTTGATTACGGGGTCGTCTCATCTCCGCGAGGTGCGAAGCCGTGAATGGCGTGGTTTCCGTTAGGATAAGGTGCCCACAACCAAAAGCTGAAACGCATTCGTCGCCGTCAATCTGGAATGCGGGCCACAGTCAGCTTTTCCGGGCTCGGCGACCCTCAAATCAGAAGTCCGAAATCAGACCGTTCTTCTCCCAATCGCCGTAGCGGACCGGTTCCGGGCCGTCGCGGCCATTCAGCTCCGTCGGCCGGCCGGCCGGATCGATCGTCTCTGCGTTGCGATCGCGGCGCCGCGCCTCGGCCTCGGCGAGCGCGCGCCGGGCGGCGGGCGAGAGCGGGCGATTGTCGGTCGGCGCGTCGTTGCGGTCCGGATCGGCCAGGCCGTCGGGCGCGGCGGCTTGCGGGGAGTCTGAAGTTTCGGGGTCGGTCATTGGCAGGATGGTCCTGGTCGGCGGTCGGTGCCGGCAAGATAGGGAGCCGCTCGGCAATTGCCCACTGCGGCCGGCGAGTGACCACGATGGTCATCGCCCGGAGCAGCTGAAACGCTCCCGCTGTGATCGACATTGCGGCGGCGACCTGCAATCACCAGATTTGCTGGCGGTAGGACGCGGATCGACCGCGTCGTGAGCAGCGGGGTGGGACCGTCCCATGAACATGATCAAGACGGCGATGCTGATCGCCTTCATGACCGCCCTTTTCATGGGGCTGGGGCTTCTGGTCGGCGGCCGCGCCGGCATGATGATCGCCTTCGTCATCGCGGCGGGGATGAATCTCTTCGCCTATTGGAACGCCGACAAGATGGTGCTGAAGATGCACCGTGCGAAGGAAGTCGACGCGCGCACGGCGCCGGAATTCTATCGCATCGTCCAGGGCCTCGCCGGCAATGCCGGCCTGCCAATGCCGAAGGTCTACGTCATCCAGAACCCGCAGCCGAACGCCTTTGCCACCGGCCGCAACCCCGATAACGCCGCCGTCGCGGCGACCACCGGCCTGCTCGAGCAACTGACGTCGGAAGAGGTCGCGGCCGTGATGGCGCACGAGCTCGCCCATGTGCAGAACCGTGATACGCTGATCATGACGATCACCGCGACGCTCGCCGGCGCGATCTCGATGCTCGGCAATTTCGCCTTTTTCTTCGGCGGCAACCGCAACAACAACAATCCGCTCGGCTTCGTGGGCGTGATTGCCGCGATCATCGTCGCGCCGCTCGCCGCGATGCTGGTGCAGATGGCGATCAGCCGCACCCGCGAATATTCCGCCGACCGCCGCGGCGCCGAGATCTGCGGCAATCCCGACTGGCTGGCCTCGGCGCTCGGCAAGATCGCCAGTTCCGCCGGTCGCATCGTCAATGAGGACGCCGAGCGCAACCCTGCGACGGCGCACATGTTCATCATCAACCCCTTGTCAGGCCAGCGCATGGACAATCTGTTCTCGACCCACCCGGATACCGGCAACCGTATCGCCGCCCTGCGGCAGATGGCGGTCGAAATGGGCGGCGGCGGCGGTGTGGGCTTCGTCGCCGGCACGTCGGCCAAGCCGGTCGCGCATGACGATCAGGCGTCGGGGCCGTGGAACCGTGCGCGCAAGACGCCGCCCGGCGGCCCGCGCAAGGGTCCCTGGGGTTGAGCACCGGGTCGGACGGCCGCAAGCCCCGCCGCGGCGGCAATTTCGACGCTTCCCGCTCGGCGCCGCGCAAGCGCCCCCTGCCGGGCAAGGCGCCGGTCGCGGCCGACAGGGCGGGTCAGCCCCGGATCGCCGCCGGACCCGATGCCTTCGTGCCGGATGGCTATTCGGCCGGCGACAGGCCGGGCCTCGGCGCGCGCTTGGTGGCGGCCAAGCTGTTGTCGGCCATCGTCGACGCCAAGACCTCCGCCGACGGCCTTCTCGACGCCAAGGGCGGTCATTCGGGCTTTCGCGCGCTGGAACGGCGCGACCAGGGTCTGGTCAAGGCGATCATCCTGACGGCCCTGCGCTTTCGCGGCACGATCGACCGGGCGCTCGACGCCTGCCTCGACCGGCCGTTGCCGCCGAACGCGGCGGCGCTGAAGCACATCCTGCATGTCGGGGCGGCGCAGATCCTGTTTCTCGACGTGCCGGATTCCGCGGCTGTCGATCTCGCCGTTGCGTCCTCCGGCGTCGATTCCCGCAGCCAGCGCTTTTCCGGCATGATCAATGCCGTGCTGCGCCGCCTGTCGCGGGAAAAGGAGACGCTGCGCGTGGTCGCCAAGCCTGGCGAGAACATGCCGGAATGGCTGATGCGCCGGCTCGTCGCGACCTATGGGGCGGCCCGCGCCGACGCGATCGCGCTGGCCCATCTGTCGCCGGCGTCGCTGGATCTTTCGGTGAAGGGCGATCCCGCTTCCTGGGCGGAGCGTCTCGGCGGTGTCGCGCTGACCTCCGGCACGGTCCGGCTCGGCAGCTTCGACGGCCCAGTGACCGACCTTCCCGGCTTCGCCACCGGCGAATGGTGGGTGCAGGACGCCGCCGCCGCGCTGCCGGCGAAGTTGTTCGGCGATCTCTCCGGCAAGCGCGTTGCCGATGTCTGCGCGGCGCCGGGTGGCAAGACCGCCCAATTGATCCTTGCCGGTGGCCGGGTCACTGCGCTCGACATCAACGCCAATCGGATGAAGCGGCTGAAGGAAAATCTGGCGCGCCTGTCGCTCGAAGCCGAGACGGTCGTCGCCGATCTATCGGCCTACGAACCCGACGCGCCGTTCGATGCGATCCTGCTCGACGCGCCCTGTTCCTCGACCGGAACGATCCGCCGCCATCCCGATGTCGGCTACACCAAGGACGCCGCCGAGGTCGACAAGCTCGCGGCCGTCCAGGCGCGCCTGCTCGGCGAGGCGGCGCGGCTCCTGGCGCCGGGCGGCCGGCTGGTGTTTTCCAATTGTTCGCTTGACCGGGTGGAAGGCGAGGATGTGGTCGCGGCATTTCTCGCGGCGCGGCCGGACTTCGCCCGCGATCCGGTCACGGCGGCGGAGCTGCCGGGCTTCGAATTCGCCCTGACGCCTGAGGGCGATCTGCGGACAACGCCGGAGATGCTGGGGGCCGGCGAGGGTGCCGAGGGCGGCCTCGACGGGTTTTACGCGGCCCGGCTCAAGCGGCTGTGATCCAGGCGCTCGCGCCTGCCTCCGCGCCTTAGCAAAGCCTTTACCATATCGCGCGAAACTCGGTTGTATCGAGCAGTCGCTACGCGCTCGCCGGCATCGGACCGGCGTCGGCTGGCCTGCGAGACCATGGTGACAACGGTGCGCGCCTGGTTGAACACGCGCGGAACGCCGTGAATCTCTGCAATGCCGCATCGCGTGATCCGAAAACCGGTGAGCGCATCTGAAACGATCCGATAGCGCTGGAGTACGGGAGTGTCGACGGGTTTGGTGGATCATCCGCTGCTTGCGGTTTTGACGCTTCGGGAGGCTTGGCGCCGGGTCCGGCGGCGACTCCACACCGGCCCGATCCACCGCTGGCGCTTCGCCGGAGGGACATCCGGCAAACTCATCGCGCTTCCGCCCAATCTGCGCCACGGCGACCCGATGATCGCCGAAGCGATCTATGCCGGGCGGTTTCATTTCGCCGGACAATTGCTCGAGCCCGGCCGCACCTCGATTTTCCAGTCGACGCCGCCATCGGCCGCCTATTCGGTCGAACTGCATGGGTTCGACTGGCTGAGCCATCATGCGGCGGCCAGTGACGCGCTGGCGGCCCAGAACGCCCGCGCGCTCGTCGACGACTGGATCCGCCTCAAGGGCAAGACGATCGGCGGCCCGGCCTTCGAGCCGGCGGTCGCGGCGCGGCGTCTCATCGCCTGGATCACCCATGCCGATCTGCTGCTTACCGGGGCCGAACCGGGCTTTTACCGCCGTTTCATGAAAAGCCTGTCGGCGCAGGCGCGTTATCTGCGCGCGATCGCCCAGGAAGCGCCCGAGGGAATGCCGCGCCTCGTCGTGCGCACGGCGCTCGCCTTTGCCTCGCTGTGTCTCCCGACGGCCAGCGGGCGGGTCAAGATCGCCGCGCAGTCCCTGTCCGACGAACTCGACCGGCAGATCTTTCCCGATGGCGGACATATTTCCCGCGACCCCTCGACGATCATCCGCATCCTGGCGGATCTGATTCCGCTGCGGCTGACCTATCTTGGGCAGGGTCAAGCGCTGCCGAAGGGCCTCTATTCGGCGATCGACCGGATGCTGCCGGCGATCCGCTTCTTTCGCCATGGCGACGGGACGCTGGCGCTGTTCAACGGCGCCGGCGTCTCCGACCTCCATTTGATGACCGTGCTGCTGCGCTACGACGAGACGCTGGGCGAGCCGATCAGCCACGCGCGCCAGTCGGGCTATCACCGGATCACGGCCGACAGGACCACCGTCATCGCCGACACGGGCTGCCCGGCGCACACCTCGGTGTCGAGCAACGCCCATGCCGGGACGCTCGCCTTCGAACTGTCGAGCGAGGCCAGCCGCATCGTCGTCAATTGCGGTCGCCCGACCACCGAGGACTCCGATTGGCGGCGGCTTTCGCGCTCCACCGCCGCCCATTCGACCGTCACGGTAGCGGACCGATCCTCCTCGCATTTCGCCCGCTCCGCCAGCCTCGACCGGTTTCTCGGAACCCCGCTTGTGCCTGGCCCCACCGCCGTGACACTGGCCGATCCGGGCGACGCCGGTCTCGGTTTCGACGCCACCCATAACGGCTATGAGCGCGGCTTCGGTCTCCTGCATCGCCGCAGGCTCGTCGTGTCACCCGATGGAAACCAGGTGGACGGCACCGACCGTTTCGAGGCCGCGGGCGGGCATGGGAGCGCCGGGACGGCACTGAGCGCTACCGCGCGCTTCCATCTTCACCCGGGGGTCAATGTCGAAACGGCGGGCGACGGGGTCCGGCTCAGCGTTCGCGATCAGCGCTGGCTGTTCGAGACCGATGGTGAGCTGGCGATCGAGGATTCGATCTTTTTTGCCGATGCCGGCGGGGCTCGCCGCACGCTCCAGCTCGTCGTGTCGTTCGACGCGCGGGACTCCGACGGTATCGCCTGGCGCTTCCTGCGCGAGCGCTGATCGGCCGGGGCGTCGGGGCGTCAGAAGCGAGCGGCGTCGACAGACGCGAAAAGCGAAAACACGACTCGACGAAATGCCGCGATGGCGCATCTTCATGCCGATGAAGCATCTCGTCCTCCTTGCCATTATCGGCCTGGCGCTTGCGTCCTGCGGCATGAATCGGGCTGTCGGCGTTTTGCCGAACACGCTCGACGATCTCGCCGAGCTGTCGAAGGCGTCGCCAGGCGCGGACGGCGATGAGCCGCGGCTGACGCCATAGGACGACACGTCCGCGCCGAGGCATTGTCGCAGCGGCCTCGCCCCGGTATCAGGGACCAAATCCCTCTTTCCGATCCGCGCAGGAAATGCCGATGTCCGTCAAGGCCAATGTCACACCCGTTCCCGACCGCGTCCGCGTCCGCCGGGCGCTCATCTCGGTATCCGACAAGAGCGGCCTGGACGATCTGGCCAAGGGCCTCGCGGCGCTCGGCGTCGAGCTCGTCTCCACCGGCGGCACCCACAAGGCGCTGGAAGCCACCGGCCTCGCCGTCCGCGACGTGTCCGATCTCACCGGCTTTCCGGAGATCATGGACGGGCGGGTGAAGACGCTGCATCCGGGCGTGCATGGCGGGCTTCTGGGGATTCGCGCCGACCCCGCCCATGCCGAAGCGATGCGGACTCACGATATTGCCGGGATCGATCTTCTGGTCGTCAATCTCTACCCCTTCGAGGCGACGCTGGCCGGTGGCGCCGACGCCGCGACCATCGTCGAGAATGTCGACATCGGCGGCCCGGCGATGATCCGGGCCGGCGCCAAGAACCACGGCTATGTCACCGTCGTCGTCGATCCGGCCGATTATGGCGAGCTGCTTGCGGTGCTGCAGGCGAACGAGGGCGAGACCGATCTCGCCCTCAGGCGGCGGCTCGCGGCCCGCGCTTTCGGCCGCACGGCCGCCTACGACGCGGCGGTCTCGCAATGGTTCGCCGGCGAAGTGGAGGACGCGATGCCGCGCCGCGCGAGCTTTGCCGGCACGCTTGCCGAGGAATTGCGCTATGGCGAGAACCCGCATCAGTCGGCGGGCTTCTACAAGACCGGCGAGGCGCGGCCCGGCGTCGCCACGGCCCGGCAGGTGCAGGGCAAGGCGCTGTCCTACAACAACATCAACGACACCGACGCCGCCTTCGAGCTGGTCGGTGAATTCGATCCGGATCGCATCGCCGCCGTCGCCATCATCAAGCACGCCAACCCGTGCGGCGTCGCGGAAGGGCCGGATCTCCTGGCGGCCTATCGGCAGGCATTGGCCTGCGATCCCGTCTCCGCCTTCGGTGGCATCGTCGCGCTCAACCGCCGCCTCGACCGGGCCGCGGCGGAAGCGATCGTCCAGGTCTTCACCGAGGTGATCATCGCCCCCGACGCGGACCCCGACGCCATGGCGATCATCGCGGCCAAGAAGAATCTTCGCCTGCTGCTGACTGGCGGCCTGCCCGACCCGCGCGCCGCCGGGCGCTTCGTGAAGTCGGTCGCGGGCGGGCTCTTGGTGCAATCGCGCGATGCCGGCGTGGTCGACGATCTCGACCTCAAGGTGGTGACGAAGCGGGCCCCGAGCGCCGCCGAGCTTGCCGACCTGAAATTCGCTTTCCGGGTCGCCAAGCACGTCAAGTCCAACGCCATCGTCTATGCTAGGGACGGCGCCACCGTCGGCATCGGGGCGGGGCAGATGAGCCGGGTGGATTCGGCCCGGATCGCCGCGCGCAAGGCCGAGGACGCCGCCCAGGCGCTGGGTCTCGCCGAGCCATTGACGCGCGGTTCGGCGGTCGCGTCGGACGCGTTCTTCCCCTTCGCGGACGGGCTGCTGTCGGCCGTCGCGGCGGGGGCGACGGCGGTTATCCAGCCGGGCGGTTCGATGCGCGACGACGACGTGATCCGCGCCGCCGACGACAACGACATCGCCATGGTGCTGACCGGGATGCGCCATTTCCGCCATTGATGGCGCGGGTTTGACTTACCGCACCTTCGCCTTGCGATAGACGCCGGCCTTGTCGCGTTTGCCCACTGCCACCACAATGACCACGATGCGACCGTCGTCGACCCGATAGACCATTCGATAGCCGGAAGAGCGGAGCTTGATCTTGAAGTGAGCAGGCATCCCGGCCAAAGCCGATGCCGCCAACTTCGGCGCTTCCAGTCGTTCGGCCAGCTTGGCCTTGAATTGCTCTTTTACAGTGGAGCCGAGCTTCCTCCATTCCTTCAGGGCCGAAGGGAGAAACTCCAGCCTATAGGTCATTCAGATCGACAGACACCGGCACTTCGTCAGCCCGAGTCCGCGCGATTTCGGCGAGCGCCATGTCGTCCAGCTGCTCGACAAGACGCTCGTAGAACGCGGCCGGCACCATGTAGGCCATGACCTTGTTATGGTTGAGGATGGCGACCGGAATTCCCCCGGCCTGATTAAGGACCGCACTGGGACTGCGCTTCAGGTCGGACACACTAACGGCCAAGTCAGCGGAGAGCTTCTGCATGGCTGGATCAACCCATCGTGGAATTAATATGAAATATAGTCCCAAAAATAGATCTAAATCAGGCTAATGGCAACCGACTTGTCTCGCTGCGTCTCGGCCCCTGTGTCCGTCCCAGCAGCGCCAGGCCGACGATCAGAAAGAGGATGATCGCCGACATGCCGATGCGCGAGGCGGTCACCGGATCGGTCAGCGCCGCCGCGATGGCGGTTAAGGTCGCCACCGCGCCAGTCGCCAGGAACGACGTCGCCCGCCCGGTGAATGCGTAGAAGCCGAAATAGCGCCCCGCCTCGTCCGGCGTCACCGCCTGAGCGAGCCAGGAGCGGGACGAGGCCTGCACCGGTCCGAAGGCGAGGCCGATCAGCAGCCCCCAGCCGATGTAGCTCTTCTCTGCCGCGGTCGCGAACAGGCCGGTCGCCTCGGACGGCGCGAAGACGACCAGCCCGAAGGCGGTGAAAGCGGGGGCGGTCGAGACAATTCCGATGGTCGCCACGATCAGGCAGAGGATCGAGGCGGTGATCACCGCCTTCGAGCCGAGCCTGGCGTCGAGAACGCTGGCGCCGAGGCAGCCGAGGATCGCGGTGACGTTGAGGATGATGCCGAACAGGCCGCTTTCGGTGATCGACCAGCCGAACATGCCGGCCGCGAAGGCCCCGCCGAGGACGAGCAGGGCGCTGACGCCGTCCTGATAGATCATCCGGGCGATCAGGAAGCGGAACAGCGCCGGCCGCGTGCGTATTTCGCGCCAGGTCGCCAGAAGGTCCTTGAGACCGTCCCGCGCGGCGACGGTGATCGGCTCGGCCTTCGGGCGGTCGGGGGTGAAAAGAAACATCGGCAGGACGAAGACGAGATACCACAGCGCCGCCAGGGGTCCCGTCGCGCGGGCGCCTTCCCCGGCGGCCGGGTCAAGGCCGAACAGCGGCTGGAGACCGAGAATCGTGCGGCCGGTCGCGGGCGAGCCGGCGAGGAAGGCAAGGGTGAAGAACAGGAAGGTGATGCCGCCGGCATAGCCGAGGCCCCAGGCGATGTTGGAGACGCGACCGATCGAATCGCGGTGAACCAGCCGGGGAATCATCGCGTCGTTGAAGACGATCGAGAACTCGGCGGCGATTTGCGCCAGAACGATCAGGAGGGCGACGAGGACGAGCGGCGAGCCGGGGGCGGCGAACCACAAGAGGGTGAGGGCGCCGATCTGCACGACGGCGAAGCTTGCGATCCATGGTTTGCGCGGACCGGCGCGGTCGGCGATCGACCCGAGAAACGGCGACAGCAGCGCGACGACGATGCCGGTGAGTGCCACGGCGCCGCTCCACCAGGCTTGACCGGTAGCGGGGTCCGGGGCGAGTTGCGAGACGAAATAGGGGCCGAAGACGAAGGTGATGATGACGGTGAAGAAGGGCTGGGCGGCGAAATCGAAGGCCATCCAGCCCCAGACGGGCCGGTGGCGAAGAGGCATGCGATAGGGTGGGGAGTCGCTTGCTGGAATCATCCGGGGCCTCGTCGGTCGGCGTTCCAAACAGCCATGCACCGAGCCATGGCGCCAGCGCAATCCATCTTGATCGGCGCGATTGCTGCCCATGGTCGGTAGGTGCGTGCTAGTCTGCGGTTCGCATCAATCAGGATGCCTTGAGGGAATCGAACATGGCCAAGGGTCAAATGCGCAGCAACAAGGAAACCCGCAAGCCGAAGGCGGACAAGGCGAAGGCCGTGGCCCCGGCCACCGTGCCGGGCAAGTTCGCGCCGCAGGAAAAGAGCGACGGCAAGAAAAAATAGGCGGGGATGGAGCCTGGGTCCGGGCGCCGCCTCTGCCAGGCGGCCGCCCGCTATCTGGCAAGATCCGACAACAGCCCCGCCGCGACGGTGAGCCGCGCGACGGAGGTCTCGCCGGTCCCCGCCAGCGCAGCGATCTGGCCGGCGATGCGATCGACGGCGCCGCGCCGCCTTTCGGCCCAGACGCCGGCGGCGTCGCCGCCAGCGCCGCCCTGCTGCCGCAGGGCCGCCGCGGTCAGCGATCGCCGGGCTCCGGTGATTTCGCTGGCGGCGCGATCCAGAGCCAGCGTTTCGTAATAATCGGGGGTCTGCAGGGTCAGCAACGCCGCTTCGAGCCGGCCGATTCCGAACAGGCGGGTGATGCCGAAATAGGTTTCGATCGTCGCCTCCAGCGACGCCGATGTTTCACGTGAGACAGAGGCAATGTCCGGCACCAGCGACAGCAGGGGCAGCAGCGCGATCTCGCTGGCGAGGTCGGCGGGCACTCCCTTTTCGATCCAGCTATCGGCGCGGGCCTTGGCCTCCGCGCGCGCGGCGTCCGTCGCCAGATGCAGCAATTTCGGCTTCAGCTGATCAAGGGCGTCCCGGCTGCTCACGACCGCCCCGGTGAGGCCGGCCTCGAAGAGCTCGTTCTGGGCGTACCAACGGGTCGTGCGGTGGAGAAACCGCCCGATCTCGGCGTAAAGCGCATTCTGGGTTCCGCCGAACAGCTGACCGTCCAGTGCGTCCACCCGCTCATAAGTCGCATTGATGTCGAGGCCGTCCTTCGCCGCCACGAAAGCGCGCACGATCTGCGAAGGAGACGCACCGCGCGCCTCGCGCATGACGGTGACGAAGGTCGGGCCGGTGCGATTGACGATCTCGTTGGCCAGGACGGTCGCCACGATCTCGCGAGACAGCCGGTGGCCGCGAATATCCCGGGCGAAGTCGTGGCGCATCGGTACGGGAAAATAGTCCAGCAGCCGATCCTCGAAATAAGGATCGTCGGTCAGCGTGCCGGCCACCAGCTGGTCGAACAGCGTGATCTTGGCGTAGGCGATGAGGACGCCGATTTCCGGCCGTGTGAGGCCGCGACCGCTGCCCCTGAGATCGCCGATCGCCGTCTCTCCCGGCAAGGTCTCGACGGAGCGATCGAGGGTCCCTTCCGCTTCGAGAACCGTCATGAACCGGGCCTGGAGCGCCAGCGCGCCGGCTCCCTCCCGCTCTTCCAGCGACAGCGCCAGGGTCTGTTCGTAGTTGTTGGCGAGCACCAGTTCGGCAACCTCGTCGGTCATGCCGGCCAGCAGCGCGTCGCGGTCGCTTCGGGTCAGGCGGCCGGCCTCCATCGCGTTCTTCAAGGCGATCTTGATGTTGACCTCGACGTCGGAGGTGTTGACGCCGGCCGAATTGTCGATCGCGTCGGAGTTGATCCGGCCGCCGTCGCGCGCGAATTCGATCCGGCCCTTCTGGGTGACACCGAGATTGGCGCCCTCGCCCACGACCTTGGCCCGAACCTCAAGGCCGGTGACGCGGACGGCGTCATTGGCGCGGTCGCCGACATCGGCGTTGGATTCCGCCGTGGCGCGCACATAGGTGCCGATGCCGCCGAACCACAACAGATCGGCGGGCGCCTTGAGGATGGCTGTGATCACTTCGGCGGGTGTTCCAGAGAGTTTGTCCCAACCGATCGCGCCCGCAGCCTGCTCCGAAATCGTGATCCGCTTCTCGCGCCTGGAAAAGACGCCGCCGCCTGCAGACAGCTTGTCCGTGTCGTAGTCGGCCCAGGATGAGCGCGGTTTTTCGAACAGGCGCTGGCGCTCGGCGAAGGAGACCGATGGGTCGGGATCGGGATCGATGAAGATGTCGCGATGGTCGAAGGCGGCGATCAACCGGGTCTGACGCGACAGCAGCATTCCGTTGCCGAACACGTCGCCGGACATGTCGCCGCAACCGACGACGGTGAACGGCTCGACCTGGATATCACGATCCATTTCGCGGAAATGACGCTTCACGGCCTCCCACGCGCCGCGCGCGGTGATCCCCATCGCCTTGTGATCGTATCCGGCCGAGCCGCCGGAGGCGAAGGCGTCGTCCAGCCAGAAATCGTTCGACTGGGCGATGGCGTTGGCGGTGTCGGAGAAGGTCGCGGTGCCCTTGTCGGCGGCGACGACGAAATAGGGATCGTCGCCGTCATAGCGCGTAACGTCGGATGGCGGCACGACCGCGTCCCCGACGATGTTGTCGGTGACCGACAAAAGCGAGGCGATGAAGACGACATAGGCCGACCGGCCGGCGGCGAACCAGGCATCGCGGTTAGAGGCGTCCGGGAGGCGCTTGGGATAGAAACCGCCCTTCGCGCCAACCGGGACGATGACGGCGTTCTTGACCTGCTGCGCCTTGACCAGACCGAGCACTTCAGTGCGATAGTCCTGGGCTCGGTCCGACCATCTCAGACCGCCGCGGGCGACGCGCCCGAAGCGCAGATGCACGCCTTCGACGCGTGCGTCGAAGACGAAGATCTCGCGGAACGGAACCGGGGCGGGCAGTCCCTCGACCGCTGCGGATTCCAGCTTGAAGGCGAGCGCCGGAGCTACCCGCCCAGGCTCGGAATCCGCCTCGGTCGACGTTCCGTCGATGGCGAAGAAATTGGTCCGCAAGGTGGCGAGGATGGCGCCCATGAAACGCCGGATAATACGGTCATCGTCGATGGAATCGACCGCGTCCAGCGCCTCGATGATGGCGGCGTGAACCGCCTCGGCTCCCCGCTCGGCGGCCAGGCGGACCTGACGGGCATCGGGCTCCTCGATCGCATCGCGGCCGGTGGCGGCGCCGCCGCCGCGCAGTGCGGATTGCCCCGGGCCGAAAGCGGTTTCGAACAACTCCCAGAGCCGTGCCGCGATCGCGGGATGGCGCAGCAACGCGGTCGCCAGAAAGTCCGGTGAGTAGGACAGTCCGGCTTGCCGCAAATAGCGCGAATAGGCGCGCAGCACGTTGGCCTTGCGGAAATCAAATCCGGCTTCGAGAACGAGCGCGTTGAAGCCGTCATCCTCGATTCCGCCCGCCGTGACGGCGGCAAAGGTTGCCTGCAGGGCGGCACCGTCATCGTCGAGCAGGATGTCGCCGCCATGTCTGCGGGTAAGATCCATATCGTGGAGATGCACGCGCTCGCCATCGGGCCGCGTGACGGGAAACGTGCGTTCGGAAACGACGGAAAATCCCATGTTCTCGAGGATGGGCACGCGGGTCGACAGGGTGACGGCGGCTCCAAGGTGATAGATTTTCAGACGCAGCAAATCGCCGCGGTCGCCGGCGCGTCGGTAGAAATCCACCTTGAGATCGCGATCCGGCGACAGGCCGTCGATGACCGCCGCGTCGGTAACCGCTTCCTCCGGCGCGATGACATCGCGATAGCTTTCCGGCAGACCGGGCACCAGTTTGCCCAGTTCGTGCGAGCGGCCCGCCTGGGCGAGCGCGCTGACGAAGGCGTCCTCCCAATTCTTCGCCAGTTTGACGATCCGCTGCTCGATACCCGTGACGTCGACGTCCGGCGTGGTGCCTTCCCCACGGCCGATGATGAAGTGAACCCGCGCAAGAGGCCCGTCCGGAAAGGCCGGGTAATAGGCCGAGACGCGACCGTCATAGGCCTCGGCGAGCAACAGGCCGATGCGTTCGCGCAGCCGCGTGTCGTAACGGTCGCGCGGAACGAAGACGAGCACGGAGACGAAACGGTGGAATCGGTCGATGCGCGACAGAACGCGCACGCGCGGACGCTCGCCGAGCTCGACGATGGTGGTCGCGAAGCGCTCCAGAAGGTCGACGTCCATCTGGAACACCTCGTCGCGCGAATAGGACTCCAGCGCGTTGAGAAGGGCCTTGGCGGAATGGGATCCCGGACGAAGCCCCGACCGGCTGATGACCGTCTCCGCTTTCAGGCGGAGATAGGGGATGGTGAGAATCGACTGGGTATAGGCGCTCGAGGTGAACAGGCCGACGATGCGCAATTCGCCGGTGAAGTTACCGGCGGCGTCATATTGCTTGACGCCGACATAATCCATGTAGGTCCGACGGTGAACGATCGAGCGGGCATTGGCCTTGGTGACGATCAGCGGGTTCGGGGCTTTCAGGAAAGCGCGAATCTCCGGTGTGGTCGTCATCGACCGGCCGTCCCGCCCGAGAATGCGGAGGCGGGGATCGGCCAAAATGCCGAGCCCGGCGTCTTCGCGTCGCTCCAGCGCCTCGCCCTCGGCATCGCCGAGATAGTCGTATTCGCGGCAGCCGAGAAAGATGAAATTGTCGTCGCGCAGCCACTCGAGCAGATTGGCCGATTCCTCGACGATGATCCGGGTGCCGTCAGAAGCGAGGCCGCCGGCCCGCTGGCGCAGCCCGTCGACCGCGTCGCTGACGCGATCGCGCATGGCGCCGAAATCGGCATTGGCCTGCGCGACTTGGGTCAGGATTGCCTCCAGGCGTGCGCGCAACGCCGGCGCGGCATCGGCGCCGATGGGATCGATGGCGAACTGGATGAGGCTGGTGCGGTCCGGCTCTGCCTGGGTCTCGTCGCTCGCATGCGAGGCGGAAAAGCTGTTGATCTCTCCGTCAGCGCCCCGCACGACGTCCAGAATCGGATGGGAAATATAGTGGATCGCCGGCGCGGTCTCGGCGATCTCGGCGGTCACGGAATCGAACAGGAACGCCATGTCGTCGCTGACCACGGTGACCAGGTCCTGCGGCTCCTCGCCGTGCAGAAATGCTTCCGGTCGTTCGATCGCCACGACGAACCGGCCCCGGCGATGGGCATCGAGCGCGGCGATGCCGGCCCGCGCGGCGGCCGCGAGGGCCTCCGGCTTGAAGGCGGCGAGATCCTCGGCTGGCGGGCGGGCGAACAGCAGCGGCGCAAGAACCGCTTCCGGCCGACCGCCGCCGATCACTGCCTCGACGGCGCTGAGGATCGCGGATTTGCTCGTATCGTGATGGTCCATAATCGCCATCCCTTTCGGCGTCGCCTGTGGTCTACAGAACCCTATCATAGGGGAACGCGGGCGATCTGCGACGTTTCGCCGTGCAGGTCGCCCGCTGGGCGTTTTTCGGAGGAAGCATGACCAAGCATGATGACCGCGCGGTTACCGCGCTCGATCTCGGCGTCGCCGAACCATTGTCGGAACGCACCAGGGCCTATTTCGCCAAATGCGAGGAGAAGCTGGGCCTCGTTCCCAATGTGCTCATCGCCTACGCCTTCGACGAGAAAAAGCTTGAGGCGTTCTCGACCTTCTACAACGAGCTGATGCTGGGGGAGAGCGAGATCGACAAGGTCGACCGTGAGATCATCGCGGTCGTCGTTTCCGCGATCAACCACTGCCATTATTGCCTGACCGCGCACGGCGCCGCCGTCCGGCAGCTTTCGGGCGACGCGAATTTCGGCGAGACGATCGCGCAGAACTGGCGCGCGGCCGGGCTCGACGCCAGGCGGACGGCGATGCTGGATTTCGTGGTCAAGCTGACCGAGCGGCCGGACACGATTATCGAGGCCGACCGGCAGGCGCTGCGCGACGCCGGTTATTCCAACCGGGCGATCTTCGACATTGCTTCGGTGGCGGCGTTCTTCGCCATGTCGAACCGGGTGGCGTCAGCCACCGACATGAAGCCGAACGCCGCGTATCATGGCATGGCGCGGTGAGGGAGCAGTGGCGTGGGTGTCGACATGCCGGCGGTCAGGTCGACCTGAAACTGCCAATTTTTGCTTCGGGATCAAGCGACTGACGACTCGAAGCAACGTTTCGTCCATATTTCAATGAATGGCTCGCTTCGAGCCCAAACTTGAGGTCCTGTAGCGGGGCGTCAATTTTCGTGGATGTAGATTGAAGCCGAAAAATCTGTTTGTGAAAGTTTATATGCAACAACGTGGAATTCTGTTTGAGCCGCTAAAACTGCCCTGTGGAGTAACCCTGAAGAACCGGATTGCGAAATCGGCGATGTCGGATTCCCTGGGCGACGGAACCGGCCATCCGACAGCCGAACAGATCCGGCTGTATCAGCGTTGGGCGGGAGGTGGACTGGCCGTATCCATCATTGGCGAGGTGCAAGGCAACGCCGCTTATGCCGAGAAGCCCGGCAATCTGGTGCTCAACGAGACGTCCGACCTCGACCGTTTCCGGGAACTTGCCCAACAGGGCAGCGAAAACGGCACTGAGCTCTGGCTGCAACTCGGTCACGCCGGGGCGCTTGCTTACGCGCCCACCAGTGCGCCCAACGGTCCGAGCGCCCTCGATCTGCGGGGTCTGCGCTGCGGGGAATTGTCAATTGAGGAGATTCATCGACTGCCCTTTGAGTTTGCGAGGACAGCCCGTTTGGCGCGGCTGGCTGGTTTCGGCGGAGTGCAGATTCATGCGGCGCACGGATTTCTGCTCAGTCAGTTTCTATCGCCATTGTTCAACAAGCGGAGCGACGAATACGGAGGGGCGATCGCCAACCGTATGCGGCTTCTGCTGGAAGCCGTTGATGCAACCCGCGCCGCTGTCGGGCCGGATTTTCCCATCGCTGTGAAACTCAATTCCTCAGACCAGCTCGAGGGCGGCCTTGACGAGGACGACGCGCTCGAAGTCGTGGCAGCGCTGGACCGGTCTTCGGTCGACCTGATCGACATGAGCGGCGGGACTTACTTCCCAGGAGCAAAGTCCGCTTCCGACGGTGCTGGACCCGGACCCTACTTCTTGAAATTCGCCAAGCGCGCCCGCGCGATGACGACCAAGCCGTTGATGCTGACGGGCGGTTTCAAGACACGTGCGCAGGCCGAGGACGCGGTGGCCAGCGGTGCGATCGATATCGTCGGTCTCGCCCGCGCGCTTGTCCTTGAGCCGTCACTTCCCGACCTCTGGAAAGCGGATCAGAAACCAGAGCCGGCCTTTCCCAGGTTCGCCAGTGCCCCAGAGGGCGGGATAACCGCGTGGTACACGATGCGGTTGACCGAGATCGGCGAGGACAGAGAAAATGAGGATCTCGGCGATCTCCAGCGCGCTATCCGGGACTATGAAGCGCGCGACAAAGCTCGAACGGAGGTCTGGTTACGTCACTTTGCCAATGACGTCGTGTGACAACCTTAAGTGGTGATTCCCATCTATGTCCGCTCAGTCCGGCATTGCGGCCATTCACCCCGTGCAGGGCGAACGCCGGACTACCACCCGGTTCCCAGTGAGCCCGCCCACATTTCTCCTCAGATCTCCACCAGCCGGTCGTCGAGGGTCATGTCGGCGTGTGACCGGACTCGTGAAGGGAGCCGATGCTCAAAAGTCGTGTGAGCCGCCGCTCGCCTCGATCGATTGCTCAACTGCTTCCGGGTAGTACGCGATCGTCCACAAAACGGCACGCCCGGCGGCGTCGGGCTTCGAGCGGCCTTGCTCCCAATTGCGGATGGTCGAGACGTCAAGTCCGTAGCGGAGTGCGAACTCATCCTGTGACAGCCCGGTCCGCTCTCGTACGAGGCGCGAGTCGACCTCCGGCGTTTCATGGGGGCGCGCGACGACGCCGACGGCAGCCAGCTCGGACAGAAGCCGGTCGCGGTCTTCGATCACAAGGAGCTAGCAGGACGGCGCTCCTTGCGCCTGCCAAGAGATCGGACAGCGCGCGATGGGCTGTTCGAAGCGAAACATGCCGCCGGGCCAAAATGCGCGCGGCTTCGGGCGTGTTTGGTGCGTCGCCAAGCCTAAGGCTCAGCCTTACGGGTGAACCGGAGGGGACGCGGCCGATTTCCCGGATTTGCACCCGTTGTCCGAACCGCTCCTTCAATGAGGATTTCGTCGACATCGAGCTTCTCCATGATGCCTTTCATCAAACCGCGCAATCGCGCCGTTCCCAATGACCTGATCCCGCGCCGCCTATGTGCACTTCGCGAAGCGCCACCGAACGCTCGGTCAATTCGATGACGCCCATCATGGACAGCGTTCCATGGGGTGAGCGAACTTCGATTGTGACGATGGGATCATCCGTGCCATCGACGTCGAGCGTCAGGTCGATGTGATCGGGAGTCACCCGCGACTACTTTATATATACGCAAATTGCGTAGTTATCCAGACTCATGATCAATCCCTAACCTGACATTTCTCCTCAGATCTCCACCAGCCGGTCGTCGATCTCGTTCGGATTGGCATGGTCGCCGGGAAAATGCGCCGTCAGGATCGCGCCGGCGGCGGTAACGGCCTGGACATAACCGTCGGCCAGACGGTTGTCCCGCGCGGCGGCGATGAGGTCGGCGACGATGGCGTCCCAGGCCTCCTGCGGTACCTTGGCGGCGATCTCCGCGTCGGCGACGATCTCGGCATAGCGCTCGGCTTCGGAGACGAAGACGAGGACGCCGGTGCGCCCGACGGTCGTGTGAATGTTGTGGGCGAAGAATTGCGACAGCGCCATGCGATGGGCGCGGTCCTCGGCAACGGCACGCGGCACGAATACCATGCGAAGCCGGGGCACGAGCGCGAACAGCGCCAGCAGAGCGAGGGTGGCGGCGAGCTGGCTTGTCACCAGCGCAAGGCCCGAGATCGCAAAGCCGGCAAGCGGCGCGAACAGCGCCGCCAGCAGCGCGGCGACCAGCGACAGGGCGAGTGCGATCGTCGCCGGCACGAAGACATAGGCATCGCTGGTGCGCGCGAAAACCGCGTAGATTTCCCCGGTGGTGGTCGCTTCCGCGGCGCTGATCGCCGCGGCAATGCGGGCATGGTCGGCTTCGGTGAAACTGAGATGCGCCATCGTTACCAACTCCCCGACGATCCGCCGCCGCCGAACGATCCACCGCCGCCAAAGCCGCCGCCGCCACCCGAAAAGCCGCCACCGCCCGACCGCCGCGACGCGCCGGCCGCATCGAGCGCCCAGATCATCCCGAGCCAGCGATAGCGGTTCTTGCCGATCTTGCGGCCGTGTCGGCGGGCCAGATTGGTCATCACGAAACTGCCGATCACGAACACCCAGACGCCGACGAAGAACAGCGTGAACAGCCAGTCCGAGACCTCGCCGCCGGACCAGGATTCGTTGCGCTTGGCGCGCGCTTCCAGCTCGGCGGCGTCGCCGGACAGGACCTGCAGGATGCCGTCGACCCCCTTTACGATCCCCGCCGGATAGTCGCCGCTTCGAAAGGCCGGCAGGATGTCGTTCTGGATGACCAGCGTCGACAGCGCGTCGGTCAGGGTGCCTTCGAGGCCGTAGCCGACCTCGATCCGCACCTTTCGGTCGTCGCGGCTGACCAGCAGCAGGACGCCGTTGTCCTCGTCTTTCTGGCCGATCGCCCACTCCCGCGCCAGCCGATTGGCGTAATCGGCGATCTCGGAGCCCTGAAGATCGGGAACCGTTGCCACCACGACCTGGTCGCTCGATTGCGCTTCGAAGGCGGCCAACTTCTCGGTCAGCGCCGCCTCCATGCCCGGATCGAGCAGATCGGCGGTGTCGACCACGCGGCCGGTCAACGGCGGGAAGTCCTGCGCCGCCGAGGGAGCCATGCCCCCCAGCCATAGAGCCATCGCGAGGAGCAGCCACGCGGCGGCGCCACGGGTCTGCGGCGTGACTCGGCCAGTCATTGGCCAAGACCGGGTGGCGCGCATATCGGGCCGCGGCGTCATCGCCATCTTGGCGTGCTCCTCACTTGCCGAAATCGACCTTGGGCGGTGTCTCGGCGCCGGCGGTCGCGGTAAAGGCCTGCATCTCCTTGGCCTCCGGATAGAACAGCGCGGCGATCCAGCGACCGGGAATGGTCTTCAGCTCGGTGTTGTAGACGCGGACCGCGTCGATATAGTCGCGGCGGGCGACCGAGATGCGGTTTTCGGTGCCTTCGAGCTGGCTCTGAAGCGCCAGGAAGTTCTGGTTGGATTTCAGGTCCGGATAGCGTTCGACCGTGACCAGCAGGCGCGACAGTGCGCCGGACAGCTGATCCTGGGCTGCCTGGAATTTCTGGATGGCGGCCGGGTCGGTCAGCTGATCGGCGTTGATCTGCGTCTGCGTCGCCTTGGCGCGCGCCTCGACCACGGCGGTCAGCACCTCGCGTTCCTGCGCGGCGAAGCCTTTTACCGTCTCGATGAGGTTGGGGATCAGGTCGGCGCGGCGCTGATACTGGTTCTCGACCTGCGCCCAGGTGGCCTTGGCCTGTTCTTCATAGGTGGGGATCGCGTTGATCCCGCAGGCCGACAGCAGCGGCGCCACGATCGCCAACACGAAGGCGGTTACGATCGGTCGGAACCGGGGCGGTAGGGCGGCGGCAAGTGACGGCATGGTGGGTCTCCGGTCAGGGGCGGCGCGGCCCGTCGGCGCTTATGTAGACCATCTTCGCGCTTTCCAGAAGTCGAATGACACGCCCAAGGTTGCTCTCTTCAGGCTTTTGCGACAGAGATTTCGCATGACCGGCCATCATCACGACGACGAGCGCCAACGCGAGGCGAAAGCCATCCTCGAACGCGTGCGGCAGGAGACCGAGCCGCAGGTCGGCGGCCACACTGAGGCGATGCTGTTCAGGACGCGCGATCATTTCATGGCGCGCGACGCCGATCCAAACGATCGGATCGAGGTCATCGGCACGCGCATCGGACGTCTTGCCGCGATCGTCGGCTTCATCGTCTTCGCCGTCCTTCTCGCCATCCAGCTCGCAAGCGATTGAACGGCCGCCCCATGCCGACAGCCAAGTCCATTCAGCAGAGCGACCGGCCGGCCGTCATCTCGGTGTCGAGCCATGTCGCGCGCGGCACCGTCGGCAACCGCGCGGCGGTGTTCGCGCTGGAAACCCTCGGCTTCCCGGTGTGGTCGGTCCCCACCGTGACGCTGCCCTGGCATCCGGGCCACGGGCCGGCGACTCGCATCGTGCCGCCCGGCGCCGAATTCTCGGACCTGATGGACGATCTGGCCGGATCGCCCTGGCTGGGTGAGGTGGGTGCCATCCTTACCGGCTATTTCGGCGCCGAGGATCAGATCGCGCCCACCGCGCGGCTGGTCGAAGCCGTCAAGCGCGCCAATCCGAAGGCGATCTATATCTGCGACCCGGTGATCGGCGATGGCGGCCGAATGTATCAACCGCAAGCGACGCTCGCGGCAATCCGCGATCTGTTGATCCCGCTTGCCGACATCGCGACGCCCAATCGCTACGAGCTGGAATTCCTCAGCGGCCTCGAATTGACCGACAATGCCCATCTGATCGAGGCGGCGAGCGCGCTCGGGCCGCCGACCGTCATCGTCACCTCGGCCTTTGCGATGCTGCGCGGGGGGATCGGCAATCTGCTGGTGCGCGATTTCCAGGCAATGCTTGCCGAGCACAGGATTATCGAGAACCCGCCGCATGGCCTCGGCGACCTCACGACGGCGGTGTATCTAGCCCGCGTGCTTGCCGGCGTCTCCGAGGAAAAGGCCCTGCAGACCACCACGGCGACCGTGTTCGAGATCCTCGCACGTACGACGAAGCGCGGTGCCGATGAACTGACGCTCGAAACCGACAGCGATAGCCTCAGGCATCCGATGGCGATGGTCCAGACCCGCCGCCTGGCCTATCCGGGCGGCAATCGCCGAGCTTGATCGGTGCGACCATCGGGTCGAATGCGGACGACCACAGGGCAATTGATTGCGCCCACAGGGCAATTGATTGCGCCGCAGCGAATCGCTACTGATCGCGGCATGACGAAATTTCTTCCCGACCACCTTATCAATGGCTACCGCGCCTTCGTCGACAAGCGGCTGCCGCAGGAGCGCCAGCGCCTGCGGCAGCTCGCCGAGGTCGGACAAAGCCCCAAGACGATGGTCATCGCCTGCTGCGATTCCCGCGCCGCGCCCGAGACGATCTTCGACACCGCGCCGGGTGAGATCTTCGTCGTGCGCAACGTTGCCAATCTGGTGCCGCCCTACGAGCCGGACGGCGAATTTCACGCAACCTCGGCCGCGCTGGAATTCGCCCTGCACGCGCTCAAGGTGGAGCATGTGGTGGTGCTCGGCCATGGCGGCTGCGGCGGCATTCACGCCGCGCTGTCGCCGGCCGCAGAGCCACTGTCCCCAGGCGATTTCATCGGCAAGTGGATGAGCCTGCTCGATCCGGTCACGCGGGCGGTCGGCGCCAACGACCACATGACGGCGAACGAGCGGCAGGCGGCGCTGGAGCGCATCGCCATCCGCTATTCGATTGCCAATTTACGGACGTTTCCCATGGTCGAGAACCTGGAAAAGGAGGGTAAACTGTCGCTGCACGGGGCCTGGGTCGACATCCGGTCCGGCGAACTCTGGGCGATGAACCCGGAAACCGGGGATTTTTCCCGCGCGCTGGCCGACGCGGCCTGATCAAGCCGGCCGCTGCATCGACGCAGCGGCGGTCCGCCGGGCCGGTTTTCGTGGATTGTGGGTCACAGGATGGGATTTCTGTTGCATTTCGACACAATTGCGCCTTGCGAAGCGTGGCACTGGTCCGCTTTATGACAGGGAAGGTCTTGGGCGGTGTCGACCCGGGACCGCAAGAGAAAAGACATGCACGGGGAAATCTCATGACCAATTGGACCAGAACGGGAGCCGTTCTCGTCACACTGCTCCTGGCGGCAGGCTGTTCGCGATCGATGCCGTCCTTCGAGAGCAGTGGGCCCGCGCCGCTGACGCCGGCGCCCCGGCAGCGGGTCGCGGTCAGGAAGCTGCCGCCGCCGCCACCGCCGCCGGCCCCGGCCGCGTCACAGAATTCCTCCTTTGAGAGCGAAACCGACGTGACGGCCAACGAGACGGACCAGAATGCCTCGTCCGACAATTCGGCAAGTCAGGAGACCCAGGTCGCGTCCGTCAGTAGCGGGCCGATCTCGCGCAACTCCGTGCTCGGCGCCTACAAGGTGACGACGACGGGCGGCAACTGCCAGATCATCCTGTCGCTGACCAAGTGGACCGGCGGCTATCGCGCGGCATCACGCGGCTGCCCCGGCGCGGTCGCCGACGTTAGCGCCTGGGACGTCTCCGGCAATCAGGTCGTGCTGAAGGATTCCGGCGGCTCCAACGTCGCCAATCTCAACTCCTCCGGCGGATCGCGCTACGAGGGCCGCACCAAGAGCGGGCAGCAGATCAGCCTCTACCGGTAGGAACCGGCGCCGGACAGCATCGCTCGCCGCGCTGTCCGGCCACGCTTTGGAAAACGCCCGGCTCTGCGGTGCGTCCGCAAGCCTTCGCCGTGATCTTGGCGCGGGATGCGGCGGACCCGGCCTGCCGCCAGCTTTCCCAACGGACCCTTCGAGGAACGATGCCGAGCACCGCCACGCGCGACGACAGGAAGGCGCAAGGACCTGTCCGCTCGGCGCTGGAGCATTTGATCGCCATCAAGGAGATCGAGGCGGACCTCGGCCAAAGAGCGCTTGCCGACCGGCTCGACCACATCGATCAGACACTCTCGGCCGCCACCGTCGCCTCGAAAAAGAGCGCCCTCGGCTGGCTGTTCGGCAAGAAGCGCGAAGCCGACCCGATCCGCGGCGTCTATATCCACGGCGATGTCGGCCGCGGCAAGACCATGCTCATGGATATGTTCTTTCGCCAGAGTTCGGTGTCGGCGAAACGGCGCGTGCATTTCCACGCCTTCATGGGCGACGTCCACGAGCGCATCGGCGCCCATCGCAAGGCGGTGAAGGCGGGCACGGCCAGCGGCGACGACCCGATCGGCCCGGTCGCCGGCCAGATCGCCAAGGATGCCCGCCTTTTGTGCTTCGATGAATTCGCGGTGACCGATATTGCCGACGCGATGATCCTGTCGCGGCTGTTCAAGGCGTTGTTCGAGCAAGGCGTGGTGCTTGTCGCGACGTCGAATGTCGCGCCCGACAATCTCTATCGCGATGGTCTCAACCGGCCGCTGTTCCTGCCGTTCATCGACATTCTCAAAGCCCACACCGACATCGTCGCGCTCGACGGCGCGGAAGACTACCGGCTTGCCACGATCGGGCGTGACGACGTTTATCTCTCGCCGCTCGATTCGACCGCCGAGACCCGGATGGACGCGATCTGGCTGACGCTTCTCGACGGCGCCAAGGAGGGCGTCGCGTCGCTGTCGGTGAAGGGGCGCACGGTAAAGGTGCCACGCGCCGGCAACGGCGCGGCGCGTTTTTCCTACGACGATCTGTTGAAGCGCCCGCTCGGCGCGCAGGATTATCTGGCGATCGCACGGCGCTTCCACACGGTGATGCTCGACCGGGTTCCAGTGATGGACCAGGCTGAGCGCAATGAAGCCAAACGCTTTATCACCCTCGTCGACGCGCTGTATGATTCCGGTCGCCGGCTGGTAATGTCGGCCGAGGCATCGGCGGAGCGGCTCTATCGCGGTCGCTCCGGCGCCGAGGCTTTCGAGTTCGACCGCGCCGTCTCGCGTCTCGTCGAAATGCGCTCGGACGACTATCTGGCCCGGACGTCCGGCGCCTCCGGTTAATACCAACCTGCGGTGATAGGAACCCATTCGACCGGGACGATCGCCGATGCCTGGCAAGGATCGGGACGACGCGCGATGCGGCGCATCGGGCGAGGCCCGGGACGAAGCTAGGCGCGGCGAGCGTCCGGCCTTCGGTGGGCTGTACGGGCTTGCCGGACTGCGTCGCACCGCTTGCCCGATGCGCCGCATCGACCCGCGCGTCGCTCCTGGCCGGACAAGCCCGTTCAGCGCCATCGAATGGGTCCCTATCACCGCAGGTTGGTATAAAGCGCTAGTTGATGGGGTTCGCGTCGGAACTCGCCTGCCGGCCGCTGGGAAATCTCGGCCCAGGCCGCGACCGGTTCCGATGGACGGGTGCCAGCTCCATCGCGCGGCCGGGCAGCCCGCGGCTTTCGGGCCGCTACGACGCAATTTCGTCCGGCGGCCTTCGCCCGATAGAGGGCGGCATCGGCGTCACGCCTGACCGACCCGGGACTGCCGCAGCGGTCGGTCTGGCTGACACCGATGCTGACCGTCAGGGGGGCGGCGTCGTCGATCTCCCCGAAGTGCTTCGCGGCGATGAGACGCCGTAGATGCTCCGCGCGGCGCATCGCGGCCGGCAGATCGCAATTCCAAAGCAGAACCGCGAATTCCTCGCCACCGTATCGCGCCACCATATCCTTTTCGCTTTCGAGGCGCCTCAGCACATCGCCGACGGCGGCAAGCGCGCGATCGCCGCAATCATGGCCGAATCGGTCGTTGATCGTCTTGAAGTGATCGACGTCGATCATCATCAGCGCAAACGGCCGAAGCGGCTGCACCGTCGTCCATTCCTCGAGCCGCTGGTCGAACGCCCGTCGGTTGGCAAGCCCGGTCAACGGGTCGGTGAAAGCATCAATGAGCAGGGATTTCTCCCGCGCGATCAAGCTATCCTCACGGCGCATCAGCGCGCCGAGAAGAAGGGTGGCGAGGATACAGGAGGCCATGAGCGCGGCGACCGAAAGGCCGATGGAGGTAGCGGAGGCCTGGATCGGCAGCAATGGCAGGAGCAGGGCCTGACAGGAGATCGTCAAGCCGAGGAAGAACAGGCTCGCGAGGCTGGCATGGCTGCGCCGGCGCCAAGTGTGCCACCAGAGCAGACCGGCGACGACCCCGAAGCCAAGAACGGCGAGACCGATGCCCGTTCCCGCCCCGCCGACGGCGATGCGGTAAATACCGGCGGCGGCGGCGGCGATCGTCGCGGGCAACGGTCCACCGAAGGCGGCGGCCAGCGCGACCACGATAATTCTCGCATCGATCATGATCCCGGGCAGGGGAATGGACGCCTGCAGCATCGTGGCGATCGCCGCGGCCCCGAAGACAAGCCCCAGGGTCACCGCTTGCGTGCCGCCGGGCCAGCGGGCGCGGCGAAGGGCTCCGTAGCTTATGGCGAGGAGGGCCAGCAGGCCGACATCGTTCGCCAGATCCAGGATCAGATTCACAGGCAGGTACATTCGGGTCGGCATCCTCGTCTGGCGGTCGAGCCGGTCAGGAGCCGGTACGATCCCGGATCGGACGGCGCGATGCCAATCGTTGATCCACTGCAATTACGTTTGGCGGACCGGTTTTGATCCTTGCGGCGAACGACGACGGTCGAACAGGACTAACAAAGCGCTAAAGCGCCACCGCCCGTAGGATCGGGAACGTCTAATATTCTTACTCTTACGTAATACCCGGATATTATAACCGATTGAATTCGCTAGAGCCTAATTGCCATGGTTGCATCCGCGGGCGGCCCGGTCTATTGCGTCGCCGCAACGGGGGCACCGTTCAGGGGCTTTTGGCATCGCGCTCAGCCGAATTTGCTGTTGCGGCTCCCCGCGACGACGGATTTCGGCAAACGGAGCGAAGGCTCCCTTGGCCCGGTCCGCGCACAACCAGCGGTCCGCTCCCGGTCTGACGCCGAAGCCGGCCGGTAGCAGGAGGAAAGCGGCCTTGGCCCGTTCGAAGATCGCACTTATCGGTTCCGGCATGATCGGCGGCACGCTCGCACATCTGGCGAGCCTGAAGGACCTCGGCGACGTCGTCATGTTCGACATCGCCGAGGGCACGCCGCAGGGCAAGGCCCTCGACATCTCCCAGTCCGGTCCGGTCGAGGGCTTCGACGCCCGCCTTTCCGGCGCCAACGACTATGCCGCCATCGAGGGCGCGGATGTGTGCATCGTCACGGCCGGCGTGCCGCGCAAGCCGGGCATGAGCCGCGACGATCTGCTCGGGATCAATCTGAAGGTCATGGAGCAGGTCGGCGCCGGCATCGCCAAATACGCGCCCAACGCCTTCGTCATCTGCATCACCAACCCGCTCGACGCGATGGTCTGGGCGCTGCAGAAATTCTCCGGCCTGCCCAAGGCCAAGGTGGTCGGCATGGCCGGCGTGCTCGACTCCGCCCGCTTCCGCACCTTCCTCGCCGAGGAATTCAAGGTCTCGGTCGAGGACGTCACCGCCTTCGTGCTCGGCGGTCACGGCGATACGATGGTGCCGCTCACCCGCTATTCGACAGTCGCTGGCATCCCGCTCACCGATCTGGTCAAGATGGGCTGGTGCTCGAAGGAGCGGCTGGAGGAAATCGTCCAGCGCACCCGCGACGGCGGCGCCGAGATCGTCGGCCTGTTGAAGACCGGCTCGGCCTATTACGCCCCGGCCGCCTCGGCGATCCAGATGGCCGAATCCTACCTCAAGGACAAGAAGCGGGTGCTGCCCTGCGCGGCGAACCTCAAGGGCGAATACGGCCTCAAGGACATGTATGTGGGCGTGCCCTGCGTGATCGGCGCCGACGGTATCGAGCGGGTGATCGAGATCGACCTCGCCAGTGACGAAAAGGCGCAGTTCGAGAAGTCCGTCGCCGCGGTGAAGGGCCTGATGGAAGCCTGCGCGGAAATCGCGCCGAAGCTGAAGTGATTTTGCCGGGCCGCCATTGAGCGGCCCGTTCCTTTTCCCCTCCGCGCCGAGGACGACAGATGAACATCCACGAATATCAGGCCAAGCAAGTTCTCAAGGGTTTTGGGGCGCCGGTGGCGGCGGGCGTGGCGATCACCGAGGCCTCGCAGG